>JAJRYL010000368.1 GCA_024275855.1 Deltaproteobacteria bacterium | reverse complement strand
CGAGTCGCCGTAACTCGGCATAATACCTAAGCCGCCGTTCGTTACTATATCGTAAAGCTCGCCGTCTTTTTTGTCCTGCACATACTCACTTGTTAAATCCGTCGGAGGAACATACTTCTTGCCTACAATTCCCTCTCCCTTGCCGGTCGCGCCGTGGCACGGAGCGCAGAACCTTAAAAACAACGCCTTGCCGCGCTTTATTGACTTAACGCCCGCGGCGTACGGGTTCTTGATCTCAGCCGAGTGCGCCCTGTCCGGGGCGTAGTACGGCTTACCTTTTATAGAGACTATACCTTCGGGCGTAGCGGGCGCCTCGGAGCGCTGAGGCTGAGGGCTGACCTGCCGGAACATATCCCAGGACCACGGCATGGCGTAACCGATACTCGGTATAAGGACTATTAAGAAAACCGCTATAAGTAAACGCTTAAGGCTGTTCAACTCTGTTCACCTCGTTAGCACCGTAATCGTGAAGAAGCTTTTCTACCTCTTCTATCTTATCTTCCTGAATATCCTCTACAAGCAGACCGAAAGAGTCGAGCGCTACCTTGGGAGTGTAAAACCTCTTCTTGCCGTAGTACGGCAAACGCGCGATAACAAAGAACCCCATCAGTGTGAAGATAACGCCTACAAGGATAGTCGACTCGTATGTAAGAAGCAGCGTCGGCGTAGCCGGCCACAACGGCAGACCGCCTCTTGGCAGAACGTACATGGCCGCTGTTCCGAGCGTAAGAATAATACCGAAAAGGAGACCTATTATGCCGCCAATAAGCGAAAAGTACTTTATGTAGTTTTTACGCACGATAATAGGGTCAAGCTCTGCGCCAAGCGGAATCGGGGAGAAGACCGTTACGGTATACCCCGTGTCCTTGAGCATGACAGCGGCTTCGACCATAGAATCGACATATTTGAAAAGACCTAATACCGGTTGGTTCATATCAATGCCTTTTGAACCCTTTCCTCATTGGAATACCTATATCTTCTTTTACCTCGTAAATAGATACACTCGGCCATACCTTTACAAAGATCAGAAACAGCATCGCGAAGAAGAAGAAAGAGCCCACCGTAATGGAAATCTCTATCAGGCTCGGCGTATAACCGTGCCACATATTGGGCAGATACTTTCTTGGCAGAGTTGTCGCGACTATAAGGTAGCGCTCTATCCACATGCCTACGTTAATACCTATCGATACGACTACGCAGACAAAGATGGAAGTACGCAGCTTTTTAAAGATAAAGAGCAGCGGCATGATAGAGTTGGTGATTATCATCAGCCAGTACATGTACGAGTGCGGCGGCATAAACATTCTGTATCGCAGCGTTTCGTTCTCTACCGAGGTATTGGCGTACCAGTCGCTAAAGACCTCTACAACGTTTATATAACTCCACAGAAGCGACATAACGAGCAGCAGCAGACAGAGCTTGTCGAAGTGCATCATGGTTATGTACTTCTCAAACTTTAACGACTTTCTGAGAATGACCATAAGCGTTACAATAGCGGCCGTGCCCGAGAAGATAGCGCCTACGACGAAGTACGGCGCAAAGATAGTTTTATTGAGCCCCGGCACCATAGAGAGCGCAAAGTCCCATGAAACGATTGAGTGAACCGAGACCGCGAGCGGAATAATAAAGACCGCGAAGAAGGTATACGACTTGGAGAGCCAGTGCCACTCCGCTTCCGTTCCACGCCAGCCGAGAGCGAGGTAGGTGTATATCGGCTTTCGCCAGCCCGTCACCCTGTCTCTAACCGCCGCAAGGTCGGGTATCGAGCCGAAGTACAGGAATATAACACTCGATGTCATATAGGTACTTATAGCGAAAACGTCGAACATGATCGGAGACGTAAAGTTAACCCAGAGCTGCCTCGTCGTCGGGTAAGGCATTGTCCAGTAGAAGTTCCACGGACGCCCCATATGCACGAAGATAAAAAGAGCGGCGGTTAAGACACTGAAGAAGGTAATTGCCTCGGCGCTTCGGTAGATCGACCTTCGCCACGGCGTGGCCGTAATAAAGAGTATGGCCGATAACAGCGTACCTGAGTGGCTTATTCCGATCCAGAAGACGAAGTTAGCGAGATAGATACCCCAGAAGGTCGGGGTGTTAAGGCCGGTCACCCCCTGCCCGACGTAGATCTGGTATGCCCAGGCCCCGCCCCACAGCACGGTAGCCATAACCGCGCAGGTAACCAGCGCAACCCAGTACTTCCAGGTCGTATGGGTCATAGTACGAACTACGTCTTCGTTAACCTCGTTATAACTTATATTCTCCATGCTGTTATCCATGCGATGACCCGTGGCCTTTTTTCTCGTCCATCACCCTTTTAAGGTAGATAACGGACGGATCGGTGTTCAGTTCCTCAAGAAGCCTGTAACGCCTCGGACTCTTTGCAAGTTTAGAGACCTTGGAGTTCGGGTCGTTCAGATCGCCGAATGTAATGGCATCGGTCGGGCACGACTGCATGCAAGCCGTCTGCACGTCTCCATCGGTTACCTTGCGCCCCTCGTCCTTTGCCGTATCCTTGGCAACCCTTATGCGCTGTATGCAGAAGGTGCATTTTTCCATAACACCCATTTCCCGCACAGTAACATCGGGGTTGAGCTGCTGTTCGAGTGGAGAGTCCCACTTATAGGTAAACCAGTTAAAACGGCGTACGTCGTAGGTGCAGTACGTTGCGCAGGTGAATGTACCGACACAACGGTTGTAAACCTGCACGTTCAGCCCGTCCTGATTATGGTACGTGGCGTAAACCGGACACCCGAGTTCGCAAGGCGCCGCGTCGCAGTGCTGGCACATAATGGGAATAAACTTTACCTTAACGTCAGGATACTCCCCTTCTATGTAACGCTCAATACGGATCCAGGAGAAGCGGCGCGAAATATCGCAGTCGCGCTTGCCGACTACAGGCAGGTTATTCTCTGCGTAACAGGCGACCACGCAGGCCTCGCAGCCGTTGCAGCGGTCGAGGTCTACGACCATAGTCCACTTGTACTCGAACTTGGTCCTGTAACCGGGAACCCTGTAGCTCTGTAATTTGTCCTTTAGCTTCGTTAAGATGCCGGACACTTGAAACCTCCAATAAGATCTATTTTGAAAACGCTCTTAATACCGCCTTAAAAATACGGTTTTATCTCTTGCCATAAAAAACACGCCCCTTAACAACAGGCCCCACGGGTTAGTGGTGCGAACTCTTTTTAAACTGCCCTCCCGTAGGCACGGTCTGCACTATGCCGCGCCCGAGTTCGTCGGTATAGACATCCATCTTCACAAGGTCTCCGGGGCGCGATACCTTTGCAATACGAACGCGCGTGGAGTTTAACGCATATACCTCTGTACGCGTATCTACCGTTGAAGGCAGTATTTCAAGCGGATTCGCTCCGCGCTTCTCGGCATACCGCCCGTACAGCTTATGCACCTGCCCTATGGGTATTGCTACGGTATCGGGGCGTATCCCCTCGTAGACGTAGACGGGTGAGAGAACCTTTCCGAACGGCGACTCAATCTCCGCCATGTCTCCCATTTTTACGCCAAGGCGTTTAGCCGTCTTCGGATTTATCTCCACCCAGCTATCCCATACAACCGAGGTGATAGGGTCTGGCAGTTCCTGCAGCCACGGGATATTGGCTCCGCGTCCGTCGAGATGGCCGGCCTGAGCGTACGGAAGAAGATAGAGCGGATACTTTGAGCTTTCGCCCTCGAACTTTGCCGGCTCTTTAGAGACGTGGCGTGCAACGCTCCTTGTCGAGACAGAGAGCTTTCTCTTTTTAGCGCTCTTTTCATTCCACCAGCCGCCCCTTGCGAGTGTTTCGCGCCAGAAGGTTTCAAAGGTAAACGATGAGGCCGACATACCCTTATCTTTGGCGTAAAGTCTCTTCCACGAAGCCTTCAGGTGCGTTGCAAAAGTGTCGTTTGGCATCTTCGCCTTTGCGGTTCCGCCTACCGCCTTGCCGATCCCTATAAAAATATCGCCGAGCGAACGGGTCTTGTAAACAGAGCTTACTACAGGCTGCATTATTGTCGCTACCTGAAAACCCGGAGCCGGATTCGTAAAATCGTCGCCCCAGTCCTCAAAAGAGGTGTGGGACGGAAGTATAATATCGGAGAGCGCCGTCGTCTCGTCGAGGAAAGAGGAGAAGCTGACTATGAACGGAACATTCTTTAAAGCGTCCGCCGCCTTGGCCGACCCCGGCGTGGTAAATGCCGGGTTGTTGTTGTAATGGAAGAGCAGACCTACCTTCGACTCTTTCGCGGCGTTTATAAGCGTCTGAATGCCTGCACCGACCGTATCCGCGTCATTCCCCCCGAAAAGGTCGTTGCTGTTGGCCTGCACACCGCCCTTGATACCGAGATTGCCCGCGACATGGTTCAGTATATTTACCGCTACAAGACCGGAGACTCCGTTGGAGTAACCGGAGATGCCTTCTCCGCCTACCGCGAGGCTCGGCCTTGTGCTCATAAACTCTTTTGCTATGTGGCGTATCCTCTTTTTATCGACATCCGTCACCTCGGAGGCGTACGAGAGGCCAAAGGGCGAGAGTAACTTCTTCCACGTTTTAAGGTCGGAACCTTTATAGTGGCCGGAGTCAACTATCTCTTTGGCTATCGCGAGGGCGAGCACAGCCTCTGTGCCCGGTTTTGCCGGTACCCATTCGTCTGCGTTGGCGGCTGTCAGGGAGAGGCGCGGCTCTACCTGCACAAACTTACCGCGCCCTGTGTGTCCGCCCTGCCTCATCTCTCCGTAACCACGGCTCATGCCGACGGGTGAGAGCCATGTAGAGGCGAAGTCCGCTCCGAATGAGAGCAGGTACTTTGTATTTTCTATATCGTAGTGCGGTATCGCCTTAATGCCCATAGAGGCTCTATTGGCGTAACGCAGATTTCTATAATCGAAAAGGTCGTACTTAATTGTGTTGGAAGAGCCGTAACCCGCCATAAAATCGTCGGCGAGTTTACCGAGGTGTCCGCCAAGCTCAGGGGTAAGGAAGTAGAGCTTATCGCTCTCACCCTTTGCGGAAAGGTCGTTGAGCCTTGTAGTGACTTCGCCAATGGCCTCTTCCCACGAGATCGGCTCGAAAGAGGTAGAACCGCGCGCGCCCTTGCGCCTCATCGGGCCCTGTACCCTGTCTGGATTGTAGAGCGCCTGCAGGCCGGCCTGGCCCCTTACGCAGAGCTTGCCGCCGCTGACCGGATGTAGAGGGTTGCCCTCTACCTTCTTGGCTCTGCCGTCCATAATCTTAACAAGCACGCCGCAGCCCGCCGGACACTGGGTGCACAAAGAGGCGTAGTAGTTGGCGAGCCCCGGAATAACGTCTTCGGGCGGAATAAGGTACGGTATAAGCTTGGCTCCAGGCGGTTTTATAGCCTGACCGAAAAGCATTCCGAGCCCCGTGCCGATACCGCCCGCACCTATAAATTTTAGAAAGTATCTACGTTTCATATCACTTATATATTATCAAGACTATCGGGCACGTCTGTTCAAACCACCCGACCTGTTAAGACCGCTCTATCGAACCGCCCTACACTTAACTAACCTGCAAGGTTTCACTATTCACCAATCCGCCCGACAGCCAGGGCACTTAATTGATTGGGTAGCAACCCCGCTTATTTAATCTGACCGATCTGTTCAGACTGCCCGACTAACTTATTCCGCCCGACTGGCCTACTGGTATCTTACAGATACGTATAAAAAATTCAAGCAACAACTTATTGCGCTTCCCGTGCTTAACGGAATTTGCTTTATATATGGCAGGTCCAGCACTCCCTGCCGTTTTTCACATTATACTTGGCGTGGCACTTTAGGCACCAGCCCATTTTAAGCGATGCGACACGCGTCACACGATCCATAGTCTCAACAGGGCCGTGGCACTCCTGACACTTTCTGCCCGCCTTGATATGTCTTTTGTGGGTGAAATCGACGTGATCCGGCAGATTATGTACCTTGATCCACGGAATAGGCTCCTGCCTCTCCCAGTATCCGGCAAGTTTTTTAATCTCTGGAGATTCGGTCTTGATGATCTTATGACAGCCCATACAGCGCTGCACGTTAGGCGCGCCGGAAACTTTCGCCCGCTCGGCGTAAATATGGCAGTACATGCAGGGTATCTCATTGGTACCTGCATGAATCTTGTGGCTGAAGTTTATTGGCTGTTCGGGGGCTCTGCCGATATACTGATCGGCAATCAGATAGCCGACACCTAAGGTGACGACAAAAATGACGAGAATAATGAAATTTACAATAAGGTTCTTCATACAACCTTTCAATTCTGTACTATCTTTGCAGCGTCTTTAGTATAATAGTTTAGACACTTGCGCCGTCATCCATCCTCTTGAAGATGAAGAGGTTTGACACGGCGCAGGAGACACGAAACCCAACAACCATGTCGAAACAGGTACGGCCAGAGCACGCTTTCAACCCCGGGACAACAACCCCGCACAAGGTAACGCACTCGGCACAGCAGAAAATATCTGCCGCTAAACGCTACAGATCAATATGCAATAAGCAAGAAAGTATTGTAAAGAAAAGACCGGGGAACACGTTAATATAAAATATGTAACCCCGATGGTTTTGAATATTATCCCAATAGTTCTATGTTGTCAAGCGGATAATACCCATTTTAATCAAATTTTAATGCAACCTTTTTACTCTTAACCGGCCCGGATACGCCTCGGTTCGGAGGCATAAACCGTAGCCATTTCTATAAGTTCTTTAAATACGGAGCTTCACCCGAAACTGAATTTATGGTAAATTTTATTTATAGGCGGGTCAAGCCTGAACGCGCAACAATCAAATATAACTTTACAAACTACCGGAGTATATTCCGTTATGAGGCACACGAAACCACTGCTGCTGCTCGGCCTATTCACGCTACTTACGCTTTTGCTCTTCTCTTCAACGGCACAGGCGCGCCCAAAGTACGCAAAGAGTACCTCAAAAGACTGCATTACCTGTCACACAAGCCAAAGCGGCGGCACACTCAACAGTATTGGACTCAACTTCGCGGCTTCAGGTTACGAATGGCCTCCGGCTGAAAACGGGTACCGTGAGCTGACACCTATCAAAAAGTCCGTAAGGCTCTTTATCGGCTTTATCCATATAGTAGCCGTCTTCATGTGGTTCGGCACCATACTCTACGTCCACATAATGCTAAGGCCGGGTTACGCCTCAAAAGGTTTACCGAGGGGCGAGATAGTTCTGGGGCTGTCATCTATGTTGGTTGTCGGCGTTACCGGCATACTGCTGACTATTTCGCGGATCAACGGTATAAGTGTTCTTTACGATACCCGGTGGGGGCTACTGCTGCTTTGCAAGATCGCTATCTACCTTGTTATGGTCGGTTCCGCTCTCACTGTCGTAACTTTTGTCGGCCCCCGGCTCAGGCAGGTACGGAGCAGACTGAGGTCCCCGAAGGACGGGCTTTTCGACCCGCTGACTCTCGCCGGATTCGACGGCAAAGAAGGCAGGCCGGCCTATGTGGCTTATAAAGGAAGGGTCTACGATGTAACAGAGTCGCGCCTGTGGAGCGCAGGAACACACATGCGGCTGCACGCTGCCGGAGGCGATCTTAGCGACGCTATCTTTAGAGCGCCGCACAACGCGGACAAGATTGAGGAGATGGAGGCGGTCGGTACTTACGATAGCAGCAGCAGGCCTGCAAAAAACGGTGTACAGAAGGCCTTCTACTTCATCGCTTACATGAACCTCACTCTCGTCTTTTGCGTACTGCTGGTTATAGCCCTATGGAGATGGAGCTGACAAGGTACCGGCTGCCTCCTTCTTATCAACAAACCAGCTACAGGAAGCGTATTATGGAATGGCACGCAAAGAAGCAAGGCCGGGTCTAAGCGGCATGAACCGTCATAAGAAAAGTATGGGCGCTACGAACATTAAAGGCATAAACGGAATTTTTTTCTCCTTTTCGGCCGGCCCGGCCAACAGGCACGGACTTTAAGCCGACCGCTACAACATAATAACAGGAACGCATATGGAATGGCACGAACAGGAAACTGACGAGGTAATAAAAACACTCGGGTCGTCCGTAAAGGGCCTGACACCCGACGAGGCGCGTAAAAGGCTTGATGAGTGGGGCCCTAACGAGCTTATGGAGAAAGCAAAAAAGACCCTTTTCATGATGCTCCTCGACCAGTTCAAGGACTTCATGATCCTCATCCTCATCGCCGCTGCGGTCATATCAGGCATCATAGGCGACCTGTCCGATACTATCGCCATAGTTGTCATCGTGGTCCTTAATGCGATAATAGGCTTTGTACAGGAGTACCGGGCAGAGAAGGCCATGGCAGCGCTTAAGAAGATGGCGGCCCCTTTTGCCGTCGTT
>JAJRYL010000041.1 GCA_024275855.1 Deltaproteobacteria bacterium | reverse complement strand
GTAGCTATAAGCACGCAGTCGTACTGGTTCAGCTTATCGTAGTTGAGCGGGGTAGAGCGCATCTTAAACCCTTTTCTCGGGCTGATGGCCACCGGTATGAACGGGTCGTTGTACTTAACCTTCGCGCCCTTCTCGCCAAGCAGCTTAATAAGTTCAATTGAGGGGGATTCTCTCATGTCGTCAATGTCTTTTTTATACGCCATGCCGAGCACGAGTATCTTGGAGCCCTTCAGGCTCTGTCCGTTTTCGTTCAGCGCGTCCATAATCTTCTGTACTACAAAGTACGGCATACCGGTATTGATCTCTCCGGCGAGCTCTATGAAACGGGTCGCGAAGTCGAACTCGCGGGCTTTCCACGTAAGGTAGAACGGGTCTATGGGTATGCAGTGCCCGCCGAGGCCGGGGCCTGGGTAGAAAGCCGAAAAGCCGAAAGGTTTGGTCTTTGCCGCGTCGATAACCTCCCATATATTAATATCCATCCTGTCGCAGAGCAACTTAAGCTCGTTGACAAGGGCTATATTTACGCTGCGGTAGATGTTTTCAAGCAGCTTTACCATCTCGGAGACTTTTGTTGACGAGACCGGTACTACCGTATCGAGAATTTTACGGTAGAGGGCCGCGCCGACCTTGGAACACCGTGGCGTTATGCCGCCGACGATCTTTGGCGTATTCTTTGTGTTGAAATCTTTTCTGCCCGGGTCTTCGCGCTCAGGCGAGAAGACGAGGAAGTAATCGGTGCCTGCCGTTAACCCGCGGCTGTCGAACATAGGTTTTAGTATCTCTTCGGTGGTGCCCGGATAAGTAGTGGACTCAAGGCTGACTATCGTTCCCGCGGTAAGGTATTTGGTTATCTCTGCGGTAGTGCTTACTATATACTCCATATTAGGCTCTCTTTTCGGAGAGAGCGGGGTCGGTACGCAGATTATAATAACGTCGACATCTTTCAGGCGCGACATGTCCGTTGTGGCTACGAATCGGCGGTCTTTGCTTTTAATTATGGAAGCGATTTTTTTCGACGGAATATGGCGTATGTATGAACGCCCCCGGTTAAGCATATCCGTCTTTTTTTTATCTACATCAAAGCCGATGACCTTGAAGCCCTCTTCGCAGAAGCGTAAAAGTATAGGCATGCCTACGTAACCGAGCCCTATAACACCTATACGTGCCTTGTTTGACGAAATTTTATCGAGCAATTCTGTCTGATGTCTGTTCATGTCCGTTCCTTATGTAATATATTAATTGATATTATGTTTTTTCATCAGGTTGTAAAGCGTAGGGCGCGTAAGCCCAAGCTCTTTAGCCGACTTGCTTATATTGCTGTCATGTTTTTTAAGTACAAGTTTTATCAGTTCCGCCTCAAGCTCCTCTTTTGCCGTCTTTAAGTTATAAGTTCTTGTGATTGAACATGCGGATTCGAAACCGAGGTCTTCAGGTTCTATCGTATTGCCGGTTGTAAATGTCAGGGCTCTGCGTATGCGGTTCTCAAGCTCTCGTACGTTGCCGGGCCAGTCGTATCCCAACAGGGTGTTTATGGCGTCTTTGCTGAGCGATTTGCAGCAATCGTTCTTATCCGTGTACCTGTTGATGAAGGCCTTGGCAAGTAGCAAAATATCGTCGCCGCGCGCTTTAAGAGAGGGAAGTTCTACATGAACAACCGCAAGCCTGTAGTAAAGATCCTCTCTGAAATCGCCGCTCGCTACCTGCTCCGTTATATTGATATTCGTAGCCGCTACTATACGTACATCCGTATGAATGCTGCTGTGCCCGCCGATTCGCTCTACTTTATGGTCTTGAAGAAATCTGAGCAGTTTCACCTGAAGCTGTAGAGGCAGCTCGCCAATCTCGTCAAAGAATAGGGTGCCGGTGTCCGCCATTTCAACCTTGCCCCGCCTTAGCGTGTGGGCTCCGGTAAAGGAGCCCTTTTCATGGCCGAAGAGTTCGCTCTCCATAAGGGACTCTGGAATAGCGCCGCAGTTTATAGGAATAAACGGGTTGTCGCGGCGTGTGCTGTTGTTGTGGATAGCCCTTGCGACAAGCTCTTTTCCTGTGCCGCTCTCACCGGTTATCAGAACAGGCACCTCGGTATTTGCCACCTTTTTAATAATGTTGAAGACCTCTTGAATCTGGGGGCTTACCCCTATAAGATCATCGAATGAGTCCTGCTCGACCCTGTTTTGCAAAGCCCTGTACTCGGTTTCGAGCGTATATACGTAAAAAGCGCGTTTTAGTATCGCCTTTAGCTCCTCTATATCGACCGGTTTGGAAAAGTAGTCGTGCGCACCCTGATTTACCGCGTTTAAGGCAGAGTCTCTTTCAGCGTTTCCACTAACCACTATTACTTTGGTAGAAGAGTTGCGCCTCAATATTTTGTTGAGCAGGTCGAAACCGACGGAAGTTCCTTCAGGGTCGGGAGGAAGGCCGAGGTCGAGCGTTACGAGAGCGGGGTTGGAGTTATCCATAATCTCAAGGGCGCTCTCAGCGTCCGACGCGATAAAGACGTTGTAGTCCTGTACAAGCGCCCACTTCATCTGCGTTCTTATCGGTTCGTCGTCTTCTACTATAAGTATGTCAGGTTTTTCCATAATT
>JAJRYL010000040.1 GCA_024275855.1 Deltaproteobacteria bacterium | reverse complement strand
AGTTACGACTCGCGCTTCTGGGGGCCTGTGCCTATCAAAGATATAAAGGGCAAGGCGTTGATAATCTACTGGTCGTGGGACGGAAATAAAAAGTGGATCCGTTCTGGCAGAATGGGAACTGTGCTTCATTAGTTCGTATTTTTAATTCTCCGCACTCGTTAACGGAAATAAAAAGTGGATCCGGTCGGGCAGAATGGGAACTGTGCTTCATTAGCGGTTGCTTTTTCAGACACAACGCTCTTTAACAGATGCTATGTTTTCAGTTCTGGTTTTAGATTGAAGGCATGCGGCTTAAGTGGTATAAGTTTCTTACTGCCTGCGGCAGGTCTGTTTCGGTTTTGTAGGTTGGGTTAGAGTAGCGTAACCCAACAATAGTAAGGCTTGCGTAAAGAGAACCAGGCAGACTTTATTTATCCGATATACGCTACCCTGCGCCTCGACCTGCGGCAGGTCTGTGTTGGTTTTGTAGGTTGGGTTAGAGTAGCGTAACCCAACAATAGTAAAGCTTGCGTAAAGAGAACCAGGCAGACTTTATTTACCCGATATACGCTGCCCTGCCCCGCGGCCTGCGGCAGGTCTGTTTCGGGTACGGTCAGCCTGTAGGTCTCTTTTGTTGTAACGCAAGTAAACTGTGCAGGGTGGCGTTGCCCGCCACGCTTAACTATGTATGATGAATCGGTAGAGGGTTGTGATGCGGGCCCAAATCGACGATTTTCTTCAGTACCTGAGTGTTGAGCGTAATCTCAGTGTTCATACGTCTCTTGGTTACAAAAGAGACCTGACGGAGTTTCGCCTTTTTTTAATTTCGTTAGAGAAAAGAGAGGAGCCGCCCCCTTTTGGCGCAGTATCCGGAGACAGGGGCACGCCTGAGAAAACCGCGCAAGGTCTCTTGCCGGATGGCGAGACTGCGGGAGAGGGTAAAGCGAGTGTCGATATAAGCGAAGTCGGCATAGACTCGATACGTTCTTACGTTCACGCCCTTTACGGAAAGAACAAAAAGGTTACGGTCGCGCGAAAGCTCTCGGCGATACGTTCTTTTTTCCGTTTTCTGATTAAGCGCGGTTTTGTGCGCACCAACCCCGCGGAACTCGTGCCAACCCCGAAGGCCGGCTCTTATCTGCCCGCTATCTTAACGGTAGAGGAGGTTGGCGAACTGCTTGAAGCGCCAAGAAGTATTGTCAAAAAGAAGAGTAAAGAGAGCAGCCGCGCGAGTTTCGCCGCTCCAAGAGATTTAGCCGTTTTAGAGCTGTTATACTCGTCCGGCATACGTGTAAGCGAGTTGTGCGGGCTTGATAATAGCGACCTCGATCTTGTAGAAAATTCTTTGCGGGTCTTCGGAAAGGGCGGCAAGGAGCGTATCGCTTTTATCGGAAAACTTGCCAACGAGTCTTTGCGGCACTATCTTCATGTAAGGGATACGGTAATCTTTAAAGCTATGGGGGCAGAGGGGCGCGCGGTTACAGCGCCTAACGGGCCGTTATTCGTTAACAATAAAGGCGCGCGCATCAATCCCAGAACCGTTCAGCGGGCGGTGCGAACATACGCAAAACAGATAGATATAAATAAGACCCCGACACCGCATACGCTTCGCCACAGCTTTGCCACGCACCTGCTCGATGTTGGTGTGGACTTGAGAACGATACAGGAGATGTTAGGCCACGCCAAGCTCTCGACCACGCAGCGTTACGCCCGTGTTGGCATAGAAACGCTTATGAAGGTCTACGACAAAGCGCATCCGAGGGCGCGGCTGAAGTGATTTGGGCATGCAAGTTTGCAGGAATTTTGACTTTGTAGGGTGGGCACTGCCCACCACTGTCATTGCGAGGAGCCGAAGGCGACGCGGCAATCTAAAAAAGAGTACATAGCCGCGTAGGTCGGGTTAGCGCAGCGTAACCCGACGTTAAGTCTATTTAGAGGTTAGAGGAGTATGATTCAGAGTTTGCAGCCTGTAATTGAACAGTACAAAAAGGATGATGAGACTGTTTATAATACCTGGTTTGTAAACAATGAAGAGCGTCTTAAAGCGTTTCGTTCGATTAGAAGAGGCGTGCAGGATATTATACATGATATAAAAGAGAAGAAGTTCGGGAATGACTATAAGGGCTCTTCTCTGGAATTTGTTTTAACCTGTATTACAGAGCAAAAGCAGGTTTTTATGGGTGCCTCGCATCCGTTTTACTGGAAACCGAAACTACGTATTCCAGATATTTACGAAAATGAGGATAACAAGGTAGCATTTGGCCAATTTCTGGAAAATTGTTATAACTGTACCGGTGAAGAACAGATATTAAAGGAAATAATTTTACTTGATCTGTGCAAAATAAAAGGTCTTGGTCCTGCTGTAGCAAATATTTTGTATTTTCTGCACCCGACGATAATTCCGCCTTTTAATACAGCTATCGTAAATGGCTTTAACCGTCTTTTTAAAGAAAAAATAAAACTTGGTTCGTGGAAGGAATATCGGAAGATGCGGGCCGTTATTATGGATACAAATGCCGCCTTCAAGAGTGATTTATCCAATGATCTGGGCGCAATTGCCGGACTTCTTTTTGATATCGGTGTCGGGAAAATTCTTATCGGTGACGAGCATACACTTTCAGAAAAAGAAAGAGCCAGAATTGAAAGGCTTGTGAAAAACCGCCACCGGAAGGTGTTGGAGGAGAATGAACAGGAAGACCTCCATACGGAAATGCAGCACCATCTGTTAAAGATTGGAAATTCACTCGGCTATGATGTTATCAGTGCTTCAAACGACAGGTCAAGAAGCTACAATGGAGAAAAGCTGTCATTTATAAGCCTGCGAACCTTTCCTGAATTAAATGTTGACAGGGATACATTCAAAACAATTACTCTTATCGACGCGGTGTGGTTTGAAAAAGGAACGAACAATATTACATGCGCGTTTGAGGTTGAAAAAAGCACTTCCATCTATTCGGGAATTTTAAGGTTAAAAGATTTATTTTATTCATTTCCGAGTTATCCTCCTATGCTTTACCT
>JAJRYL010000367.1 GCA_024275855.1 Deltaproteobacteria bacterium | reverse complement strand
TGAAGCGACCCTCTTTAGCGGTTTTGTCGAAGTCTTGGCCGTAGTCGTGGTGATCTTCGTTGTATTGATAACCATAACACTCTATCTGGTCAAAAAATATATAACCGCACAGGTAGTAACCCTGTCTAAAAACTTTAAGTTAGCGGCGAACGGAGACCTTAGTGTAAGGGTAGACTCGACCTCGACTGACGAGATAGGGCAGATGGGCATAGACTTTAACCATATGATAAGCACGTTCCGCGACATGGTTAAAGATATCCGTTCAACGTCTGAACACCTCGCCTCGTCGAGCGAAGAGCTTAGCGCTACATCGGTTCAGATAGCCGAAGGCACGAAAGAGCAGAGTTCGAGAGCTGCGCAAGTCTCTACAGCTTCACAGGAGATGACCGCTACTATAGTGGAAATCTCTCAAAACATAGTCGGCGCGTCAGACGCGGCCAACTCCGCTAACGAGACAGCCACCAAAGGAGGCATTATAGTAGAGCAGACGATAACAAGCATGCACGGTATCTCTACAACCGCCAAAGAGTCGAGTGAAATAATCTCCACGCTTGGCGGCAAGTATAATGAAATTGGCAACATCATAAACGTAATCGACGACATTGCGGACCAGACCAACCTGCTTGCCCTTAACGCCGCAATAGAGGCCGCGCGGGCCGGAGAACAGGGACGCGGTTTTGCGGTTGTAGCCGATGAGGTCGGAAAACTGGCAGAGAAGACCATGAACGCGACAAAAGAGATAGGCAACATGATTAAAGGCATGCAGTCGGAGACCGGCAAGGCGATAATCTCAATGGAAAACGAGGTTGAGGTTGTCGAGTCCGGTGTAAAGCTCGCCTCCGAGGCGGGTGAATCGCTCACAGACATACTCGAACAGGTCGATGTAGTGAAAAATATGATCCAGCATGTCTCTACGGCGGTTGAAGAACAGTCGTCTGCTACGGAACAGATAAGCAGCGATATAGAGAGCGTTTCAGCTGTAGTAACACAGACTTCGGCAAGCGCGCAGCAGATAGCGAGCGCGAGCCACGAGATAGCGGAGCTTGCCGCTAAGCTCAACTCAAAGGTAGAGATGTTTACGGTCTCCGGTACCGGCTAACACCCGGCCCAGATCCCTTTTCATAATAAAGCAAAACATTCAGGGACAAAAAACCTGATGGCTGACAATCAAGGGCTCTTTAAGAGTTTTAGTTAGCACACATCCGGTTCGGGCCGCTACTTACAGCGGCGGCCTACCCTTTTTATGATTAAAGAGCATACCGCAACCGTTGTGTCCGCTTGAATAAATACGGTTTCTCTGTTACGATAAATATATGGAAGAAGAAGGCATTATAGTTTCAATCTCTGGCTTTACGGCCTCAATAAAAACGAGCAAAAAAGGTTCGTGCGACTCTTGCTCGTCTAAAAAAAGTTGCGCCAGCATTTCGGAGACTGAAATGCTGGTGGAGGCGCAAAACAGCATAGGGGCGAAGGTAGGCGACCACGTCTTATACTCGGTCGGTGCCGGCTCTATTATAAAAGCCGGTCTGCTTCTCTACCTCATGCCTATACTCGCCTTCATCGCCGGAGTAGTGCTCGGTACATACAGTGCGCCGCATTACTGGCCAAATGCCAACCCCGACCTTATAACCGGGATTTTTGGTCTTGTTTTCCTTCTTTTGGCCTTCACGGCCCTGAAGCTCTACTCCCGTTTTACTACAGATAAAACCAACTATATGCCACAAATTCTCAGGGTGGTATAACTTGTCGATTAAGGTAATCTGCCAGAATAAAAAAGCATTTCACGACTACCATATCATCGATACAATAGAGGCTGGAATTGTACTTGAAGGTAATGAGGTTAAGTCTCTTAGAGAGGGCAAAGCGAACCTGAGGGACGCGTACGCCAGAATAATACGGGACGAAATCTTTCTTTTCAACGCGCATATAAGCCCGTATACAAGAGCGGACAGCTTTAAAGAGGCACAACCGCTACGCACACGCAAGCTCTTGCTCCACAAAAAAGAGATACAGAAACTTATCGGAAAGACACGCGAAAAGGGCATTACACTTGTGGGCACAAAGATGTACTTCAAACAGGGACGCGCCAAGGTAGAACTGGGCTTAGCAAAAGGTAAAAGGCTATACGATAAACGCGAAACCCTTAAGAAGAAAGACCTTGACCGCGACATGGAACGCGCCGTAAGAGAGCGCAGCAAAGAATAATCAGAACTGAGCGCCGGTTGTAGCTAAAAACGATATATGCTATAATAAAATCTGAAAGTAACTCTTTGACAATTGAATAGAAGATAAAGTTTGGGGGCGACCGGCTTCGACGGGGCGAACCGAAACTCAGGAAGCATACCGAGGCCTACTACTCGTACTCCAGGTAGAAACACATAGTCGCAGACGACTATAACTACGCACTAGCCGCTTAATCACGGTTAGCGTCCTGTGGGACTACTCCTGCGGGTTTTACGGGACGACTACTAGCAGGATAGCCTAAGGGGCTCTGTCCGAAGTACCCTAAAGGCGAAAATTAACCGGACTGGCGCTCTTGCAGTTTGTCTGTGGGATGCAAGAGGGTGAGAAAACCTCCATAGACTAAGTATGTAGATGCCTGAACGTAGGCGTTTCCGGACGTGGGTTCGATTCCCACCGCCTCCACCAAATTTATCTAATAAAAT
>JAJRYL010000366.1 GCA_024275855.1 Deltaproteobacteria bacterium | reverse complement strand
TCAAGTACGCGGTGTAGCTTTTAAGCACCCGCTTGGTGTAGCGGCGTGTCTCCGTATACGGAATCGACTCTATGAATTCGTCTATGTTGAGGTTTCTAAGTTTTTTATCTTTAGCCCATTTCGCGGCCGCGTTCGGCCCCGCGTTGTAACCGGCAATGGTAAGCGTTACGTTGTCTTTAAAGCGCAGCGCAAGGTAGCCCAAGTACCATGCGCCATAACGGACATTTGTAACCGGAGAGAGCAGTTCCGCTCTTTCAGGGCTCGGCGCGCGTAGTTTCATTGCGATAAAGTCGCCGGTTGCCGGCATTATCTGCATCAGCCCGAGCGCCCCGGAGCGTGATATAGCCTTAGGGTTAAAGGTGGACTCCTCTCGCATAATCGCCGCTACAAGCAGCGGGTCGATATTAACGCTGCGCTCTCTTCTCTTGGGGCCGAGCCTCTTTGTCGCGTCTACTACCGAATCGACTACGCCCATTGGGTAGGCGTTAAAAGTATCGTTATAGCCGCCTCTTGAGCTTCCGTCCGTCTTTTTACTCACTTTCGCGCCGAACGGGTAAAACTTGTTGTAGAGTTTCAGCCCGCGGTAGTAGTCGTTTGCCGCGTAAAAGAGGGTGGTTATCTCTTTTATCCGTGTCCGTACCTGTTGCGTTCCGTTAGAGGTACGACTCAATTTTCGCGCCAGCAGGTCGAGTTCATCCGACGCCTCATCTTTAAGGCCGAGTTTTATCAGCTCGCGCGCAGCCCTGTAACCGCGGTAAAGCTCCAATCCGCCGGAGGTTTCGGAAACCACCGGCCCGTTGCGGGCGGTGTCATCTTTGCGCAGGGGCAGCGCGCCTAACCTTACGAGCCTGTCGGTCGCCATCTGGCAGTAGTAGGTATCCTCTCTAAGTGCGCAGAGCCCCGCAAAAGCGCTCTTCGCTTCTTTTAACAGTCCGAGTTTCTCGGCGCTTCGCGCGCTCCAGTAGATAAACTTATCCCTGTCTTTTTTATAAAATCCGGCGCCTCTGCCCTGTTTCGCCTCTTTGCTCTCAAGGTATCCGTTAAGCAGGTTTTGGCTATCGGCATACCTGCCGCTTGTATAGCTTTTCCATGCCAGGTGCCACGTTGCGAGCATTGCCGGCCTTGAGTCGTACTCTTTTATAACGGTCCTGAAAAACCGGTTCGCAAGAGTACGCCGGCCGAGTGTTTCGTAAAGTCTGCCAGAAAAGAGAAGCGCCCAGGCCCTCTCTTTTCTTTCGGGTGTATCGTCGAGCCTTTTAAGGGCCGCGGCAAGAGTCTCTACGCGTCCGAGCCTGAGGGCGGTTACCGCTATCCAGTAAAGCGCGTCCGGCCTTTTCTCTTCTCTCAGGTTCTTATCTTCTTCATTCAGTACTTGTATGGTCTTTGAGTAGCTCTTACGCCTAAAGAGCGTTATCGCTTTCAGCAGCACAGCCTTCGAGTACAATTCGCTTGCGGCGATATTTGGTTCGTTCTTTTTTATCTCTTCCGTAATAGAGTTAAGCTCAACGAGCGTCTCTTTATACATAGCGGCCTTGTAGAGGTTTAAGGCGCGTTTGTAGCGGTTGCCGTTGGCCCCTGCCGCGCGAGTCAGGCGCGACCGTTCGGGCGTATCGATGTAGTCGAGCCACTTAAGTACCTCCTCTACCTCTTTGGCCTCCGGCGTGGCCGGGTGGTCGGACCTAAGGCGGGTGGCGAAGGCGTAAGCGGAGGCCGGGTCGTTCAAGGCCCACGAAAGCCTTGAAACCCTTAAAAGCGAGTACGGCACCAACCGGTGAGAGGGATATTCTTCTATTATGCGTTTTAAGGTCGCGCGTTCTGCGTAGTCGAGCTTGAGCTGTCCGTACAGAAGAGCCTTTTCATATAGGAACAGAGGTGTCAGTATAGGAGAGAGAGAGTTTTTAGAACCGTTATCGAGCCGTGCGGTAACTATTTTCAGCGCGCTCCCTGTTTCGTTACCCAAACTCAGCGCGCGTATACGGTACAGGTCTATATACTCTTTAATGTCGGGCAGTATCGCGGCCTCTTTTAAAAGCTCTACGGCATCTATATCAAGCGCGTCTACAGGGTTTAACGTTTCATGGTTTGGTGTTGGCCGCAGAGTTTTGTTTTCACCGTTTTGTAGCTCTGCCAACGCAACTTGTTCCGACCTGTCGGACTCTATCTTGAAGAGCGCAAGCAGCAAGGCGCCTCCGGCGGCCTCGATCGTGCCGGGCCACGTGCGCCTCAGTTCATATAGCTTCTCTAAACTCCTGGTCTCCTTGCCGCTCTCTTTAAGTTTTATGGCGAGTTGAAGGCAGGTGTTCGGCAGGTAGGCGTCAGGCTCGTTAAGGCCGAAAGAGCGGTTTAACTCTTTTGCCGGATCCGTTAAAGGTGAATCAGGTGTGCCGGCTCTTGAGTCGGCGCGGTAAAAAGAGGTTAAAGGCTTAAAGGTGTCCGAAGCAATGCCGAAAGGTGTAAAAGAGGGCAGTATAAACGCGAGCAGCAGGGTTGGAGCGAGACACAACACTACTTTGAGTCTTTTTCTCCGGTTCGCCGGGCTTGCGCAAGCTCTGAAACTGTGTGGAAATGTTGCCATACAGCCGATTATAGCACACTCTGTTATCTCCATAAACCGTTCTTGATTAACTCGTATGAAAGTGTATAATTTTATCATAACATCCGTATCGCAATAGGAGGCTTCGGTTCCAATATGAAAAGAATAGTCGAGTTGAACGTAGAGGAGAAGATCGCGTACTTCTCTATGGAGATCGGTTTCAGAAGCGATATTCCTACTTACTCGGGCGGGCTTGGCGTGCTGGCCGGAGATACAATAAAAAGCACGGCTGATCTTAACCTTCCCGTTGTCGCCGTTACGCTTCTGCACAGAAAAGGTTATTTCAGGCAGGAGATAGACTCCGAGGGGCGGCAGATCGCCCATAATGAAGAGTGGAATCCGGC
>JAJRYL010000365.1 GCA_024275855.1 Deltaproteobacteria bacterium | reverse complement strand
TAACTTAAGCTCTCCTCTTCTTAAGAGCAGCATCTTCTCGAATATGCCCGTCTCAACCCCGGTTAACTTCTGAAGGATTGAGATTACCTCGCGCCTCGGTATCGGCGGCGTATCGCCAAGAAGCGTTATGATCGCCCGAAAAAGCGGCATGTAACCGGCGATAGAGTCCGAAAGGCGCTCGCTTATAAGAGACTTGTCACCTAACGACGATATATAACCCTGCCGCAGCCAGATAAGTTTTGTCTTAACCTCGCGCTCGCACTGAAGCCTCAGGTTGCGCGGCTCTATCGTAAGCGAGCAGAGCAGGTCGGAGCCGAAGACCGTTTTATGCAGAAGCTTGAAGTCCAAAAACTCTATGGGAAAGACATCGAGGGAGTTGTCTATATAAGCCGGAGGCATGGTAAGAGGCGCTCCGATGCCCTTGTTTTTGTACGTATTGCCAAGGGGCGCCAGAAACTCGATAAAGCCGAAGTCCATCTCTTTAAGAACGATTACGGAATTTATCTTAGAGGTTTTGGAGTCGAAATCAACGGTAAGAGAACTGCCGACAATGTGGATAGAGTGAATATTTTCGGCATAAGCCCCGTTAAGCACGGCATCTAAAAAAGGGGCCGCCTTAGCTGTTACGTCGGCGGTAAGGCCGTCTAAATTATACTTTTCCATTTACTTGAATTCCTATATTAAAAAAAACGGGGGTTATCGGAAAGCGCCCCGCTTATAAACAGCCTGTCGCGGGGCCGGGCTCTACACCACTGCCGCTACAACGCCATATACTGCAACTGTACAGCGTACGGCTATCATATTGCAAGTAAAAAGCTTAAAAGCCCGTCAACTCCGGGTATGAATATAGAAGCGGAGCGATACCGGAGGAGTTAAAGTTTTTCATGTTTAACTCCATTAAAACGCAATGGCCGATACTCAACCGATATTCAAAAAGGTCGCAAGGCAAGCAAACCCGAATCAGTGTAAAATTTCTTTACACATTAAAATCTCGATAAGTACATAATAAAACTACAACTTTTAACGAAATATAACTACTATAACTCATTAAGTGTAAAAAGACTATACACCTGTTGAGGCTTATACCTGTAGAGCAAAAAAACTTAGCTAATAAAAACAAAGAGTTACCCGATACGGTATTTCCGGCATACCTTTTGCACTAAAAATAAGTAACATACTAACCTCGGCTCTCAAACACAATATAACCAAAGGATGGGCAGATGAATAAACTGGCAGCGCTATCTATAGGTATAATTATGACATTATGGGCAGGTTCGTCTTTTGCCATAAGCACCACCGGAAGTATTTCCTACGTAACGACACCGGCATCCGTTGTTCAGGGCGCTTATGAGAGCGATACCAGTATAAGGGCTTTTAACGAGGTTCAAAACTTTCTTCTCGGAGCCGATATCAATGTAAACATGACATCGCCCGGAACCGCCAGCGTTGTTACTGTTCCGTCTATTGTAAGAACCGGCCTGACGCCGGGAACGGTATCGGCGGGCACATACGTCAACTCCTACTTTCTCCACCTCGACGGCCTGACAAGCGGCTCGGGTACGCGCCTTAAAGGCTCCATTACATTTGACCAGGAGATACTCGGCGTAATCATGCTCTCAAACGACGTTATCAGCAGCAGCAACTACTTCAGCCCTTTCACCTCGACCGCGTATCCGACCGTTATGGGCGGAACCGGATCTCTCGACAGCCATTTCGAGTTTTTCACCATTTCACCGGACAGCCGTACGTTAACGCTCGAAATGGCGGTTCTAAACTGGTCTTTAGATCAGGTACGGGTGGTTACAAAAGCATCTGTTCCCGAACCGTCCACCCTGCTTCTTCTTGGCAGCGGCATAACCTTTCTCGGTTTAGTACGGAGAAAGATTAGAGTATAAAAAGTACCGTTTGGCATAAATAGTAGTTGAGAAAAAAGCCCGCAGGTCTTATAAGACCTGCGGGCTTTTTCTATTTTCGAACACATAAGGCGGGCAGAGTACAAAAAAATTCATAGTCAAATAAAGTGGCATAAAAACTCTTTTTATTGTCGCGCCTGATCTAATCACCCTGATTATACTATAAGGCACAGTTCGCTTTTCAGCAATACCGCAATACTTTTTTCATAAGCGGATAACAGGCAGTCTCATAAAAAAGCACTCTCGCGCAAGAGCGTTATTGTCCAAACCTGTAATTGGTTGTATATTATAAGAGTGAAACCAAAGAGCCGTAACAATAAACCCGAAGCTCGTTAAAAAACGGAGCCCTTTATATGCGCTGGAAATGGATACCTGTAATCTTCGTCTCAATACTTTTACTGCTTATTGCCGCCGCCTATACTATTCTCTCAGGTTACGACTTTAATAAGCTAAAGCCGCGTATAGAGCGGGCCGCTTACGAGGCCACGGGCCGGGAACTTAAACTAAAGGGAGATATAGGGCTAAAGATCGGCCTTACGCCGACCATTGTCGTGGAGGACGTAAGCCTGCAAAACGCAAAATGGGGTTCAAGGCCGACGGCTATAAGCATAAAACGCTTTGAGGTTCAGGTCGCACTGCTGCCTCTGCTTGGCGGCAACATAGACGTAAAGCGGCTCATAATCATTGAGCCGGACATATTGTTAGAGAATAACGCAAAGGGCGAATCGAACCTTAAATTCACCCCTCCTGAAAAGAAAAAAAGAGAGAACGTAACGAAAACAGAAGACGAACCGGACCTGCCGGAACTTCTGGTAGGCAAAGTTCTGTTAAAGAGCGGGCGGCTGACTTACAGGGACGCAAAATCCGGAAAAAGCACTACAATAAAGCTGACACGCCTGAATGCGGAAGGTACCGGTGCCGACGATGCTATTAATATCGACATGAAAGGTTCGTTCGGCGGCATGCCTTTCGGGATTTCGGGCAGGCTCGATTCAATGGCTAAACTTAGAGATTTTTCCGCCGGGCCGTTGAAGCTCTCCGCGCTAAAAGTAAAACTTGGCCGGAACCTTATTACGGGTTCTATTGAGGCGAACCTTGGAAAAAGAGCAGGGGCGGGTTCCGCAAGGCCGCTTATAAAGGCCTACCTCAAGGCGGAGAGTCTCGACTTGGGCGAGTTTATTAATAGTGGCAAGACGGCAAAAGAGAAAAAGCCCGCAAAAAAGAGCAAGAAAACAAGGCTCTTCTCTAAAGAACCTTTCCCTGTAGAGTCGATGAAACTTCTCGACCTCGACCTTCGAGTGAGGGTCAAAAAGTTGTTTCTACCGCCCGTCGCCCTGAAAGACCTAAACGTTAAGGTGTCCCTTAAAAGAGGCCGCTTGAAAGTAGCGCCTCTTAAGGCCGGAATCGGCGGAGGCACGCTCGACGCTGAAATAGACCTCTATATAAAGGGCAAGACGGCGGCGCTTGAAACGCGGGTTAAGGTAGACAACCTTGATATAGGCAAGGTAGAGAGCGGCCTTAAAATCGCCGAAGCCATAAACGGCGTTATCAACGCTGATATAAAGGCAACAGGCAGAGGCGACTCGGTTGCCGCCCTCATGGGTTCGCTCGACGGAGAGTTCAAGGTTGTAATGCGCACCGGGCGAATAGAGAACAAACTTTTGAGATTTGCCGGCGGCGACCTCGGCTCCAACCTCTTAAGGCTCTTAAACCCGCTGGCCGGAAAGCAGGACGATACCCGTGTGAATTGCGCTGTGGCAGACTTTAATGTAAACGAAGGGCTCGCGAAAAGCTCGGCCCTCTTTTTAGACACCAGCTACATGAGCGTTATCGGCAAAGGCAGAGTCAACCTTAAAACGGAGAGGATCAACATAACCTTAAACCCGACTCCGAAAAAAGGGCTTGGAACAAGCGGCTTAGGCAAGCTGACACTGAGCCTCGGAGAGCTTGCCCGCCCCTTCAAACTCGGCGGCACACTCGCCAACCCCGGCCTCGCTATAGACACGGCCCGGACAGTGCTGACCCTTGGCAAGGTAATCGGAGGCAAGGCGCTATTAGGACCGGCAGGCATTGCCACTATGTTGCTTGGCACAAGCAATGGAGACGATAACCCGTGCCTTACGGCTATAGAAGCGCATAAAAAGAGCGTAAAACAGAAACCGGTAGAACCTAAAGCGGCAAAAGAGAGAACGGTTAACAAGAGAGCCTTGCCAATACCGGCGGAAGTGCCTATACCTGAAGAAATCAAGAATGTCGGCGAAGACATTTTAAAGCTGTTCGGCAAGTAGTAGCATCGGCAGAGGTTGATGTTTTTTAGTTAAAATTCTACTAAAAACCGATAGGTAAATCGAACAAACTATATAGGGTCGGGAAGCTTATAGTTGAAGATTTAACGCCGCCTAACGTCTTCAACGCGCCCCTTCCGGCGGCTCTCCGGCGCAGCGGAAACCTATGAGTATATGCCTGAGG
>JAJRYL010000364.1 GCA_024275855.1 Deltaproteobacteria bacterium | reverse complement strand
CCCAAGCGGTCATAAAGGCTATCATAACAGCATGACAAATACAGAACACGATAAATCAGACCAAAAAGTCTTAATTGCGGAAGATAACGCCAAGACACGGCTCTTTTTAAAAAACCAGCTTGAACTTCTCGGTTATACGGTTGCAGGTACCGCCGCCAACGGCCAGGAAGCGATAGACATGGTAGAAGAGCTTGAGCCGAACCTGCTGATAATGGACGTTAAGATGCCGAAAAAAGACGGCATTGAGGCGGCCAAGGAGATCAGCGCGAAAAGGGCTATACCGATAATCCTTATTACCGGGCTCTCTTCCGACGAAATGGCCAACAAGGCGATTGAGGCCGGTGTCTTCTCATATCTCGTAAACCCGGTTACAAAAAAGCAGCTTGAGCCGGCCATTAAACTCGCCCTTGCCCGCTATCAGGAGTTCAGCAGCCTTAAGGTCGAGGTAAACGACTTAAAAGACGCCATAGAGACCCGTAAGCTTGTCGAAAAGGCCAAAGGCATTCTGATGAAAAGGTGCAACCTCTCGGAAGAGGACGCATTCAAGCTTCTACAGGCGCATTCCCAGAAAGAGAACAAAAAGATGCAGGAAATTGCCGACTCTATCATCTCGGCAAGCAAGCTGCTCTAACCAGGCTCCGTGCCTATTTTCACCCCGTGCCTATTTTCACCCCGTGCCTATTTTCACCCCGTGCCTATTTTCACCCCGTGCCTATTTTCACCCTTTTCCCTTAACCCAATCTATGCGGTTTTCACACCATATTCCTTTACGCGCCATAAACTCCGGCATATTTTCATTACCATCACGCCTTACAAGCCTCAAATAAACCTCACCGATAACAGGGTCGCACCCCAACAAACAGAAGCCGCCCTCTGTAGCTAAATCCGTCTTCCACCAGTTTGCCAGTCTACTGCCGGACACGCTTTTTTCATCATTCCAACTATAAAACCCCAAAGACCTTGACGCTTAAGAGCACTCCTGCTATCATTACCTTACAATAAATCTCGCTAGGGGAGTCGCCGAAACAACGACTGAGAGTACTCGCAATGGGTAGACCCTGACGACCTGATCTGGTTAATGCCAGCGTAGGGAAGCGGTTTTTTTAAGACAAATTACATCTTTACACTTGTCATCGACTGACCGCCCCCTTTTTTACAGGAGCGGTCTTTTCTTTTTTATAGCCCGCACCCGCCTTCCACGACATATGCTACGATAATAGAGAGTCTAAAAACAGAAAATGCTACTTCTCGACACCATGCAGCTAAACGCCGATTTTATCAAAGAACTTCTTGATAACGGCAGCGCCAAAGCCTCCGACGAAAGCGCCGTGCGCAAGCAACTCGTTAAAGCGCAAAAGGGTGCAGGGCTTTCTCTAAGCGAAGCAGCCATTCTGCTTCAGGTTAAAGAACCGGGGCTTTTAAAAGAAATCTACAATACTGCCGCAGAGGTAAAGCAGAGGCTCTTCGGTTCGCGTGTGGTGCTCTTTGCACCGCTCTACCTCTCCAACCACTGCAACAACGGCTGCCTCTACTGCGGCTTCAGGGCCTCCAACAGATCGCTCGACAGAAAGAGCCTCTCTACGGACGAGGTCGTAGCGCAGGCGCGCGCCCTTGTTGAAATGGGGTTTAAGCGTCTGCTTATGGTAACGGGCGAAGAGCCGGGCGTCTGGTTCTCCTCGACCATAAAAGCGGTTAAAGCGGTCTACAAAGAGACGAGCATACGCATAATCCACGTTAACGCCCCCGCTATGGACGTTGAGGCCTTTAAAGAGCTGAAATCAGCCGGAGTGGGTGTGTACCAGGCCTTTCAGGAGACGTACCATAAAGAGACCTACGCAACCATGCACCCTTACGGGCCTAAACAGGACTACGGCTACCGCCTCGGCGTTATGGACAGGGCAATGACCGCCGGATTCGGAGACGTAGGCATCGGCCCGCTGCTTGGGCTGTACGACTTCAGGTTTGAGATTATGGCCTCTATCGCCCACTCCGAGCACCTCTTTAAAAGGTTCGGCGCGCATGCCCACACAATCTCGGTGCCCCGTCTGCGGCCAGCAACAGGCTCCGGATTACAGACCGTACCGAACCCTGTCAGCGATGAAGAGATGAAACTTATTGTAGCCGTGCTTCGCCTTGCGGTACCGACCGCCGGAGTAGTGGTCTCTACGCGCGAGTCGGCACAACTTAGAACCGAGCTTCTGTACACGGGAGCCTCGCAGCTGAGCGCCGGGTCGCGTACAGACCCCGGCGGTTACGGCCCGAACAAAGAAGAGACAAAAACCCTTAAGCAGTTCTCTACCGACGACCACAGGCCGCTTGTTGACGTTATGGCCTCTATAGCCAAAGAGGGTTTTGTGCCGAGCCTGTGCACCACCTGCTACCGTACGGGCCGCACAGGCAGCGACTTCTTCTCTAAAACGATTTCCGGCCACATGGAGACGCACTGCCGCGCCAACGCTATACTAAGCCTTAAAGAGTATTTAGTGAGCGTAAAGAGCGATACCCCGGACAATGCCGACCTTAAAGCCCTCTTTGAAGAAGCAATTACAGGCTCGCTCGACGAGATAGAAGACGAAAAGTTAAAAGAGGGAGTAAAGAAAAAACTCGAAGAGATAGAACAGGGCAGACGAGACCTCTTCTATTAAACTCCACCAACGAAGAGGTTCGAAAAAACTACTTTTTATTTCAGCGCATGCATTTATGCCATTAGTTCCCACTTCGCTTAACTAAGCCATTAAGGGAAAAGAGCAACTTTTTATTTTCAGCGCATGCATTTATGCCATT
>JAJRYL010000039.1 GCA_024275855.1 Deltaproteobacteria bacterium | reverse complement strand
GCTCAGTCTGCCGTCTTTCGAAGCGGCAAAAACTTCGTCAATCGATAACCGCCTCTCTTGTGATTTGAGGCCCCATTTTTGTGCAATCTTCAGTACAGAGTCTCTTGTAACCCCGGCTAAGATACTGCCATCAAGCGGCGGGGTAATCAGAACCCCGTCGATCACAAAGAAGATGTTCATAGCCCCGACCTCTTCGATGTATCGCCCCTCGCAGGCGTCGAGCCACAGAACCTGCGCAAAACCCTCTTTGCGCGCCTCTTCCGCCGGCAACAGGCTCGCGGCGTAGTTCGCGGCGGTCTTGGCGGCGCCGAGCCCGCCTTTAGCGGCTCGAATATAACCGTTTGGCGTGGTCAGGCTGATCGGGTTAAAACCCTCTTTGTAGTATACACCAACCGGAGAGGCGATCATAAACATCCGGTAAGTCTCGGAAATTCGCACACCTAAAAAGTCGTCCGCCCCGAAGATAAAGGGGCGCATATAGAGAGAGTGCCCGACCGTATCCGGCACCCACGCCCTGTCGATATTTACAAGCGCTGTTGCGGCCTCTAAAAAAAACTCTTCTTCTACCTCCGGTATGCAGAGCCGGGCGCAGGACAGGCTAAACCGCCCGTAATACTTAAGCGGCCTGAAGAGATTTACGGTTCCATCCTTCGCCTTAAATGCCTTAAGCCCGTCGAAAACGGACTGGCCGTAATGGAGCGTACACATGGCAGGAGAAACTTTAATCTCTTCAAACGGGCGGATCGTAGAATTAAACCACTTGCCTTTAGAATAATCGGCTGAGAACATGTGGTCCGTAAAGAGCGTACCGAAGAGCGGGTCTTCAAAACCAACCTCTTCTATTCTGCTCTTCACACACTTTATGATCTTCATTATTTGCCTTTGGAGATATTTAAAAAGTAGAAAAACAGACCCTAATTTTTAACTCATAAAAGGGGAAAAGACAAGTTTAACTTGAGCGAGCGCCTTGATAGAAAACATAGCTTTGGCAAGAGAGTACCGGCAGCGTTATTTAAAAAAATTCCTCTCTCAAAGAGAATCAGAAGAGAAATTCAGCCCTGAAACGCTCTAATTGTTCGCCGTCACTCCCAAATATTCGCCTTTTTTTCGCCACTTTTACATACTATTCTCATGCTCTTTTATGACCTTTATGGCCTTTCGAAGCAGCTCTTTTTCATCGTCGAATTTTAACAATGTTATAGCATCGTTTATTCCGAACCAACGGCACTCTTCTACCTCGTCGTCGTGGTCGTCAGTAGAACCACTCACATACTCCATTAAAAAGAAGTAGACTATTTTAAAAATCTTACGGTTGCTCTCTTCATCCTTAAACGTAAAGAAGTACTCTATATGACCGAGATTACTTATTATTTTACCGTCAAGGCCGGTCTCCTCCCTAACCTCACGGTGGGCGGTACAGGTAATCTTTTCGCCCTTTTCGACTCTGCCCTTGGGCAGCCCCCATTTCTTGCCGTTTTTAACTGATATAAGCGCAACTTCTACACTATCTCCGACTCTTCTGTAGATTACACCGCCTGCGGAAAGTTCACGGTTAGACATCTACTTTACCTTCTTCTTTTTCGAATAACGCTCTATTTTCGAGTAGATACAGCCGCAATACTTCTGTCGGTACAGCCCTATCTCTTTAGACTCAACTATGCCTTCGACCCATCCATCCCTAAAGTCCCGGTAAAAGAAATCTACGCCGTACTTTAGCGAAAGCCCCTCGGCAAGCTCGATTATCTCGCCGTGGTTCTGGTATTTACTGTAGAGCAAAGACGACGTAAACGCCTCATATCCTTTAGCTTTTGCGGCTTTTGCGGTAGCCTCTAACCTCTCGGAATAGCAGTACGAACAACGCTCGCCTTCGGGCGGTTTACCGTCTTGATCGGTTCTGCCGTCTACCGACCCGATCAAACCCCTGATAAACTCCACGGCCCTGTACTCTTCATCGTAGAGCACATGAAGCCCCATGTGCGCCGCAAGCTCTTTCGTGCCGTTCAGGCGTTTTAAAAACTCCGCCCTCGGATGTATATTAGGATTGAAAAAAAAGCCGTGCACCTCGAACTCTTCTCTTAAAATATTCTTAAGAGGAACTATCGAGCACGGGCCGCAGCACATATGCACAAGTATTTTACTTAATGGTTTCAAGGTGTTAGCTCCATCATTCGGAGCCTTGACCGCTGAAGAAGCTATGGGGTTAAAAGAGTTTTTGCTGGTCATTGGAGTCGGATGGGTCGAGTGGATCGGGTGAGTTTGGCGCTTTAGCCTGTTTGTCATTATACGGCCTATTCAGGTGGATATAGGCCTTTTCGGTAGCGACTCTGCCGCGCGGAGTACGGTTTATAAAACCCTCCTGAATAAGGAACGGCTCGTACAAATCCTCTATAGCGTCGCGCTCTTCGTGCAAAGCGGCGGAGATGGCCTCGACACCGACCGGGCCGCCGTTAAAAGTGTCTATTATCGTAAGCAGTATGCGCCTGTCCATCTTGTCGAAACCCATCGAGTCTATCTCTAACATAGAGAGCGCGTGTGTGGCAACCTTAAGCGTAACTATACCGTCAGCCTTAACCTCGGCGTAATCCCGCACCCGCCGTAAAAGCCTGTTGGCAATTCTTGGAGTACCGCGTGAGCGTCCTGCTATCTCCATCGCGCCTTCGGGCGTAACATCGACATTGAGAATACGGGCGGAGCGTTTTATGATGGTGCTGATTTCGTCCGGCGTATAAAAGTCGAACCTGAGTATAACGCCGAAACGGTCGCGAAGCGGCGAGGTTAACAGGCCCGCCCTTGTAGTGGCGCCGACAAGGGTGAACTTCTGTATCTCAAGACGTACGGTACGCGCGCTCGGCCCCTGCCCAATGATAATGTCTATATGGTAGTCTTCCATCGCCGGATAGAGCATCTCTTCGATAACCGGCGAAAGCCTGTGAATTTCATCGATAAAAAGCAGATCTTTTGACTCGACATTTGTAAGTATAGCGGCTAAATCCCCTGCCTTGTCAACCGCCGGCCCCGATGTTACGGTTATCTGAGCGCCAAGCTCGTTAGCGATTATATGGGCGAGCGTTGTCTTGCCGAGCCCCGGAGGGCCGTAAAAGAGCACGTGGTCGAGCGCCTCGCCTCGGGCGCGAGCCGCTGAGATAAAGACGGCAAGGTTCTCCTTTAAGCGGGACTGGCCTATAAAATCGCCAAGCGTCGCGGGGCGCAGGCTGTCTTCAAAACTCTCGTCGGAGCTTAAGGCGGCAGGGCTTATCTCTCTTTCGTCCATACTCTCTTTCAATACTTATTAACTTAAGTCTAACAGCTTATACACATATTATCAACAGGCGGATATTTTACCTGAACTGCCCACAGTGATTTTCGCTATAGCTTTTTTAAAGCTCGCAGGTCTGTAAAAAACAGAGGTTATTCACTACGTTAGCTGTCTCAAAGATTCTTTAAAGAGTTCCTCGAAGGTAAACCCGTCGCCAAGCTCTTTCTTCGCCTTCTTTACCGCCTCCTGCGTACCGCCGCTCTTGTAACCGAGGTTATCGAGCGCGGAGAGAACGTCGCCTGAGATACCGCCTGTAATCTTTACGCCAATGGAATTGCCGCCGGTATCGAACAGAGCCGCCTTCTCTTTAAGTTCGAGAATAAGGCGCTCTGCGGACTTTGCCCCGATTCCGGGAATAGAGCGCAAACGGAGCTTGTCTTCGTTAACGATAAAACCGACAAGGTCTTCGACCGAGACGCCGGAGAGAATATTGCGGGCAAGCTTGGGGCCGACCCCTGAAACGGAAATCAACATGATAAAGGCCGCCTTCTCTTCTGGAGTATAGAAGCCGTAAAGGCAGATAGAGTCGTCCTTATGGTGCGTATAGGTGATTAAAGAGAGCGGTTTTTGCAGTTCCGGCAGACGGCAGAAGGTAGAGAGCGGTATAAAAAGCTCGTAACCGACACCGTTAACATCCACCACCACGGACTCTGTGCCCTTTGTTGCCAGCACTCCTTTTACATGGGCTATCATATTATAACTTAACCTGCCTTCTCTCTTTTAAAAAAAACCCTTTAGAGTGAATCTATTTAAGTACGTCCCCAAAAGATATAAATACTAAGGGTGGTAAGGTTCGTAGGTTGGGTTAGCGAGGCGTAACCCAACGTCTTATATACATATCCAATGCGCCGGACAGAAATGGTTGGATTGCCGACCATGCAACTGTTTTGCTAAACTCGATTCAGCATCTGAAAATATCTGTCATTGCGAGCGATAGCGTTGTCAATCTCATCTTACTTTTTAAGATTGCTTCGTCGCTATACGCTCCTCGCAATGACTCCTGCGGAGGGCAACATCCACTTGTCTATATACTTGCCGATTGGCTTTTACGCCATAAATGGATTTCCCCGGTGCGGGGCGCACCTGAATCGAGTTCAAGGAGACAGTTACGGTCTTTGCGAGCGAAGCGCGGCAATCTCGTCTTACTTTTTAAGATTGCTTCGTCGCATACGCTTCTCGCAATGACAAAAAATGGTGGGCAGTGCCCACCCTACAAAGGCTTATAAATAAAACCCGTTGGGTTACGCTTCGCTAACCCAACCTACCCGGCTTGTTAAGCGATTTATTTCTGCATATTTTCAGTTAGCAGAGTGTAACCCAACCTACCCTGTTTGTAGATACCGCCCTGCCGGATAGAAACCAACCCGCCG
>JAJRYL010000038.1 GCA_024275855.1 Deltaproteobacteria bacterium | reverse complement strand
GGTCTCTATAGCGATCTTTAAAGCGGATAAATCCCCTGCCCTGTTTTCAAGATACCCCGGAACGATATCTTCAAGGTCTTCATCAATAGCAACTACTATCTCCTCACCCGCGTCCTTTATATCGTTCATACGCTTTTTCCCCCACGCTACCTCTCTTCGCCTGTGTACTTTAAGATCATCTCTTTTAAAACCTTGCGCTTTATCGGTTTGGTAATGTGCGCGTCGAACCCGGCGGCCAAACTCTTTTCAGCGTCTCCCTTCAAGGCATAAGCGGTTAACGCCAGTACCGGTGTAGGCTTGCGCCCCTCTTTCCGCTCAAACTTACGCATTAAACCTATAGCCGTGTAACCGTCCATTACCGGCATCTCAATATCGAGCAGAACAAGATCGTACCGCTTCGCCTCGAATTTAATTACCGCCGCCTTGCCGTTTACCGCGGTATCTATTTTGTACGGCTCGTTTTTTAAAAACCGCTCAAGAAGAAGCCTGTTGTCGTCTGAGTCGTCAACTAAAAGCAGGTCGAGCGGTCGAACCTCTTTACCCGTAACAGCAGCGCTATCAATTCCGCTTACTTTAGGGTCCTTAACCAACGGGCGGCTCTTGCCGAGCGCCATCGAAACGGAATCTAATAGAAGGGCCCTGCTAACCGGCTTTATCAGATAACCGGCAATACCGCTCTTTTTTATCCGTTCTATATCGCTTCCGCGCGCGTCACTCGTTAACATCAACACGGTAATACCGGCGAGTTCAGCCTCTTTACCCATTATATCTATAACACCGAACCCGTCGAGTTCGGGCATACGGCAATCGAGCAGAAGCAGGGCGTAACTCTCGCCTTGCGCACTCGCATTACGAAGTTTTCCAAGCCCCTCTTCGCCCGTCGAAGCCTCATCCGCATATATCCCTACACTGCGCAACCCGGCGTGCATTATCCAGCGATTAGTGCTGTTGTCATCAATTATAAGAGTACGAATACCCTCAAGAGATTCCGCGTAGGACTCAACGGGTTCGACAAAAGAGGCGTCGGTCCGCTTCAACCGTGCCACAAAACTGAAGGTCGAACCCTCGCCAAGCACACTTTCCACCCAAAGGTCTCCATCCATAAACGCTACGATGCGCTTGCTTATGGCAAGCCCGAGACCGGTACCGCCGTAATCGCGCGTAGTGGTAGAGTCGGCCTGGGAAAACTTATCGAAAATAACCGCATGCTTCTCAACCGGTATACCTACGCCTGTATCTGTTACGCTGAACAGGAGCCTTATCTCGTCGTCGAGCGTAATACGTGAACCATCGGCTAACGGACTCTTCGGCGACGCGCTATCGGTTCCGTCCACGGAAACCCTTAAAACAACCTCGCCCTCTTTGGTAAACTTGATCGCGTTTCCGACAAGGTTTACAAGTATCTGCCGCAGGCGGGCCTCGTCCCCGATAACACACTGCGGTACTTCGTCAGAGACGTAGTATGCAATTTCAAGCCCTTTTCCGTGCGCCTTGTATGTAAAGATGGAGACGACTTTATCGATAAGATCGTCAATGGCGAAGATGCTTTCATCAAGCTCAAGAGAGCCGGACTCTACCTTTGAAAGATCGAGAATGTCGTTTATAAGATTTAATAGCGTAGAGCCTGCGCGCCTGAAGGTCTCGACGTACTCAACCTGTTCGGTATCGAGTTCCGTATCGGCTAAAAGCTCGGCCATACCGAGAATAGCGTTCATCGGGGTTCTTATCTCGTGGCTCATGGATGCGAGAAATTCAGACTTGGCGTTGTTAGCGGTCTCCGCCTCTATTTTAGCGCTCCTCAGAGACTCTTCCATCTCTTTTCGTTCCGTAATGTCACGAACGATCCCGGTAAAGATACTCACGTTTCCATGAGCAACAACACTGACCGAAAGCTCCAGCGGAAAAATCGTGCCGTCTTTACGCAGCCCCTCTACCTCGCGTCCTTTGCCTATTATCCTCTTTTCACCCGTTCTGTTATAATTGGCTAAATAACCGTCGTGGTTTTCTCTGTGAGGCGAAGGCATTAACATGCTTACGTTGCGACCGATAACCGTATCGCGCGAATAGCCGAATACCCGCTCTGCCGCGCGGTTAAAAGTCTGTACGGCTCCGTGCATGTCTATGGTAATAATGGCGTCGACAGCGTTTTCCAAAACCGACGTAATCTTCTCTTCGCTTAAAAGCAGCGCGTCGTTTATTCGTTCGCGCTCCTCGACCTCACTTACGAGCCTCCGGTTGGAGTACGCGCTCTGGCGGTTTCGCCTTATAAGGGCTATAGCGAGACCTATAAAAAGCAGACTGGTGAAAGAGAGCAGGTACGCTATAGAACGCCTTATAGCGTAGAACGAGGCGTAGGCGTCGGCGATAGGCATTTCCGAAACCATGCCGAAACCGTACTTGGTGCTCCACATCCATGCCCCGACCACAGGCACCCCCCTGTAGTCACGGTAGCCCGATACGTCAACACCGCTATTGCCGTTTATAGCGCTCTGTACCGCTTTAGTTAAAGGCAGGTTCTCGCGCGAAACTGAAGGAGTAAAACCGGAGAGCAGATTACCGCCGGGGTCGCGCATGGTAAGAGACAGAATCGCGCGCTCACCCTTCTTTATAAGGCCGACCTCGCGCAGCTGGCCGTCAAAACGGCTCTCGGTAATCATGCGCCCGGCTTTATCGAAAGCAATAATCTCTGCGCTCTCTCCCAGGCGGCCCACACGTAGAATACGGGTAAAATCTTTGGACGGATCTATGCGTATGGTAAACGCGGCAATAACATTTTCGTAGGAACCGAAGACCGGAACACCCAAAAACATCGTAGGTTCGTTTTTCGACATTTTGCCGCCTAAACCGGGCAAAGAGACATCGGAACGGGTCGGAAGAATAAGCTGCGCCTTACCGTTGAAAATATTTTCAAGGTACTTTCCGTGATCAAACAGCCGGTTCGTATCGCCAAGGTTAGCGTTCCTCATGGAACCGATGTTAACCTTCTCTCTATCTATAATAAAGAACCCGAGTTCGTTATGCTTTACAAGGCGAGGGGCTATAACGGCACGAAGTTTTTTTAATGGCGCGCTCTTTGCCAACGCCTTCTTCTCAGTAGAGACCTTGAGCAGTTGCCGGACAAGCTGCAACACATCGGGGCGTTCTACAAAATGGGCAAGCCTGTCCTGACGGTTGTCGGCCCAGCCGTTGATAGCCTCGTACGAAATATTTAGAGTCGCCTGTAAAGAGTTCTTTAAAGAGCGTTGCGTCTGCGCCTCTATTCGTTTAAGAGCAAACCAGGAGAGAAACGCTACGACGATAAGAACCAAGACCCCTACGGCCATACCGGCATTGGGTCTAATCTTATTCTCTATGCTCTCCGCACTCTCTCTGTTTTTACCTGACAAAGCCGCCCGCCTTTTAAAAACCCGTTAACCTTCTTTTTATGACCGTATATCAACAGTGCTTATTGTCAAGATATGTCTCTTCTAAGAAGCCTTTTCGACCCTGTTGCGCCCGGCCTCTTTGGCCCGGTAGAGCGCCTTGTCGGCCAGATCGACTATGTCGTGCATATTGGAGCCCCTTGCGGGAAGCACAGAGGCGACTCCTAAGCTTATGGTTACGTACTTTGATACGGTAGAAGCGGAATGCTCAAGCTTTTTAGCCTCTACGTTGGCGCGGATTCTCTCCGCCGTAATCAACGCTCCTTTAATATCCGTACCGGAGAGCAGCACGACAAACTCTTCGCCGCCGTAGCGGGCGATTATATCGCCCTGCCTGTTAAGGGATTCCTTGATGCTTTTGGCGACAAGTTTCAGGCACTCGTCGCCAAGTATGTGACCGTAAGTATCGTTGTAGAGCTTAAAGAAATCAATATCGATAAAGATCAACCCAAGCGGCGTATGGTCGCGAACAGCCATGCCGTGCAGCCTTGCGACATGCTCATCGAAGCTCCTGCGGTTCTCTACCCCGGTAAGGCCGTCTACAAGAGACTGGCGTTTCAACTTGGCATTCGCCTCGGCAAGCTGCCTGAAAAGCGCCTCAAGCTTCTCCGACTGTATTCTGCGCCTGTCGGTCTCTCTTTTAAGGGCGAGCACGCTGCGGACTCTTGCAAGAAACTCGCCCTTTCGCGGTGGTTTGTAGATATAGTCGGAAGCTCCTGCCTCAAAGGCCTCCTCAAGCGCGGCATCGTCATCTTTAGCGGTCAGCATAATTATAGGAATATCAACAAACCCCTTTACCGCCTTTATGCGCCTGCACGCCTCGATACCGCCGGCCCCCTGCATGCTTTTGTCCATCAATATAAGGTCGAGCTGCCGTGCGCTATCTTGTATCGACCCGTCTTCATCGTCAATGCCAAGCAGTTTATATGCCTCTTCGGCAGACGCTACAAATTGAAGCTCGTTATACCCGTTCTTCCTTAGCAGCTTTTCTACAAGCTGGCGAAAGTCGTGCGAGGCTCCGACTATGAGTATTCGCATTTACAGTTCTTATCGTTATAGGTGAACCTGCGTATTGCAAAAAGAGTATACCCGGTATACAGGTTGCAAAATGCCGGTTCGCTCGGCAAGCAATAGAGAAATTTTATATTCACATCAAGTATATC
>JAJRYL010000037.1 GCA_024275855.1 Deltaproteobacteria bacterium | reverse complement strand
GCGGCCATAGCGGGGCTCGCCTTTAAAGAGCTTGAAGCCGGTAATTCCGGTAAAGCGCCGGGAGATTTCCTGCCGCTCTATCTGAGAAAGTCGGAGGCTGAAATCAAGCTTAAAAAAAGACGTTAAGAGCCGTAACCTTACTCCGTACTATTGTTGACAATGGAAGTATGTTAGGCTAAAATATAATGAGTTGAGAAGGCTTAAGGTATGCTGTTAAACTATTAGTTCCGGCGCAATGCGCCAAAGTATGGCAGTTTGCCGCTTATACCTGACGCCTCGCTCCTTACATCTACAGTATAGGCTCGAATATATGGAGGTCAAATGCAAATTCAACCGGACTTACTTGAGAAGCTGCTTGTAGAAGATATTGATTTTAAAAGAAGATATACAAAACACGATGAGTATAAGCAGAAGGTAAGCTCTCTTGAGAAGAGGCAGCACCTTACTCCTTCCGAACTTGAGGAGAAGCAGAGGTATAAAAAATTAAAGCTCGCCCTTAAGGACGAGATGGAAGTAATTATAGCGCAGCATGAGGCCTGAGTTATAGGTCTGTTTAGAGACAGGGGTAAGGGTCTCTTGCGATTTTCAAGAGACCCTGACCCCTGTTTTATCTTTTACACTAAAATATCATTATAAAAACAGGATAAAAAAAAGATGCCAAGTCGCAGCGACAGGATTAAGAAGGGGGTCGATAGAGTTCCTTCAAGGGCACTCCTCTATGCAACGGGAGTACCGAAAGAGGCCATGAGCGACACGCCTTTCATAGGTGTCGCTTCGAGTTTTACAGACCTTATTCCGGGCCATATAGGCATGCGAGACCTTGAGCGCTACATCGAAAAAGGTGTTCACTCAGGCGGCGGTTACCCGTTCTTCTTCGGCATTCCCGGTGTCTGCGATGGAATATCGATGGGGCACAGGGGCATGCACTACTCGCTGCCTATTCGTGAACTCATAGCGGACTCTATTGAGAGCGTGGCTGAGGCGCACGCCTTTGACGGTATCGTGCTTCTGACCAACTGCGACAAGATTACGCCGGGCATGCTGATGGCCTCGGCGCGTTTGAATATTCCCTCTATCGTGGTGACGGCTGGCCCTATGATGACGGGGCGGTACAGGGGGGAAAGAACCTCTTTTATCCGCAATACCTTTGAGGCTATGGGCCGTTTCAGGGCCGGAAAGATTTCCAAAGACGAGCTTGACTCGTGCGAGCAGGGCGCGTGCCCCGGAGCCGGAAGCTGTCAGGGGCTCTACACAGCCAATACCATGAACTGCCTTACGGAGACTATGGGCATGAGTCTGCCGTGGTGCGGCACGGCGCTTGCGCAGTCCGCTGAAAAACGCAGAATCGCCTACGCCAGCGGCTCCCGCATTGTTGATCTCGTTAAAAAAGATATAACGCCGCGCAAGATTCTTACAAGAGCGGCCTTCGAGAACGCTATTCGGGTAGACCTTGCCCTTGGCGGTTCTTCAAACACTGTGCTGCACCTGCTCGCTATAGCGCACGAGGCGGGGGTAGACCTGCCGCTTGAGCTTTTTGACGAGCTTAGTAAAGAGACGCCGAATATCTCATCGCTCGAACCCGTCGGCAACTACTACATGGAAGACCTTCACTGGGGCGGCGGAATCGGCGCTGTGCTTAAAAGGCTCGGCAACAAGATAAAGGACAACCCAACCGTCTCCGGCGACCGTATCAAGAAGATCGTCAGGGGAGTCGATTTTATCGACGGCAGGGTGATAAAACCGCTGGAAGAGGCGTACCACGCCGAGGGCGGCATAGCGATACTCAAAGGCAACATAGCGCCCCTTGGCGCGGTGGTAAAGCAGAGCGGCGTTAGCGACAACATGATGCTCTTTAAGGGTAAGGCCCGTTGTTTCGACTCAGAAGAGGAGACGATGGAGGCTATTCACGGAGGCAAGATAAAAAAAGGCGACTTTATAGTCGTCAGGTACGAAGGCCCCAAGGGCGGGCCCGGAATGAGAGAGATGTTAGCGCCAACGGCAGCTATTATGGGCATGGGGCTCGGCGAATCGGTAGCGCTTGTTACCGATGGCCGTTTCTCCGGCGGAACGCGCGGCCCGTGCATAGGCCACGTATCGCCCTAAGCGATGGAGGGCGGCATCATAGCGCTCGTTAAAAACGGCGATATAATCGAACTCGATATACCCTCGCGCACGCTTAAGCTAAAGGTTACGAAGGCCGAGCTTGCCAAGCGGCGCAAGAAGTGGAAGAGACCGGAGCCCAAGATAAAGTCCGGTTGGCTTTCTCGTTACGCGCGTTGTGTAACTTCGGCCAACACCGGGGCTATTTTAGAGTAGGCGGCGGCCTTTACCTGCAGTTTTTTAAAAAAGCGCAGGTGCTGATTTAAAGAGCGGTGACGGCAGGGGCGGTATTAAAATAAGCGGCTAAATTAAGCCGGGTTTTTGTCATTGCGAGGCGGCGTTCTCTTTACAGGCGCAACGCGGCAGTCTCAAGTAACAACTTCGGGCCGAGTTTCTATCGGCAGCTTCAAAGTCGGGCCAATTTTATGGCGGTAGCTTTTAGGTTGGGCTAATTTATTCCGGACCAATTTAAGTCGAGCGAATTAATTCAGGGCAGCTTCAAAGTCGGGCCAATTTTATGGCGGTAGTTTTTAGGTTGGGCTAATTTATTCCGGGCCAATTTAAGTTGTGCCGGTTTTGTGGTAGCGGTTTTCATGCTGGCTTTGTGTCGGCTTTTATGTCGGACGGAATAAAGTCGGTCGGTACAATATTGGTCAGCTTAACCATTGTGCGGGTTTTAAAAACCGCTGAATAGAGGCCGT
>JAJRYL010000036.1 GCA_024275855.1 Deltaproteobacteria bacterium | reverse complement strand
GGTAAATACCGCCCTCGCCTCTAAGCTCAGCGCCTCAACGCCGCTTATTACCGTTGACGATTCAGCACACGTTAACGAGCACTCTTTAGAGGTTCAACTCCCCTTTTTACAGCGCCTAAATAAGTGTGTAAAAATAGCGCCTATAACGGTAATGGCGGCGACTAAAAACGAATGCAAAGAGCTTGGGAGTGCCATAGGACGCACGATCAGGACGTTTGGCGGCGATATTTTAATAGTCGTAAGCTCTGATATGAACCACTATGAGCAAGAGAGCATTACAAGAGAAAAAGACCGTATAGCAATCGAGACCGTTCTCGCTCTCGACTCAGGGGCGCTTTTAGAGGTAACCGAAAGCAGGCACATTACAATGTGCGGAGTTCTTCCAACGGCCATAGCTATAGAGGCGGCACTGACCCTCGGCGCCGATAAAGCAGAACTTGTCATGCACGAAACCTCAGGCACGGCCACCGGAGATTTCGACTCCGTTGTCGGTTACGCCGCTTTTATTATAAAGTAACAGACGTAAATTAACAGACACGAAGTAGTTTTATAAAGTAAAGAGCTTCGGTTATCGGTCGGCGATTTTTTATAAAGCAACAGGTCTGAACCACATAATACATTTTTTTTAGAGTTAACAACTTCAGCGGCACTTCGATTCCGGTATACCGTTGCCCTGATTTTACAACACTTTAAAAGTTTCAAAACCAACAGGAGGATTACATTGTCTGTACGCACCAGGTTCGCACCAAGCCCCACAGGTTACCTGCATATAGGAGGCGCGCGCACCGCGCTCTTCAGTTGGCTCTACGCCCGCAAACATAACGGAAAATTCGTACTGCGTATTGAAGATACGGACGCGGAACGCTCAACGGACGAATCTACCCGGGCCATACTCGACGGAATGGAGTGGCTCGGACTAAAGCACGACGAAGGGCCCTTCTATCAGAGCAAACGCTCCGGGATATATAAGGCCGAGATAGAGAAGCTTATAAGCGGCGGCCACCTCTACCGCTGTTACTGCACTACGGAGGAACTTACCGCGCGAAGAGAGGCCGCGCGCATTAAAGGGCTGCCTCCGAAGTACGACGGCAGGTGCCGAACCCGCACCGACGCTCCGGAGGGCGTGCCGTACGCGCTGCGGTTCCGTGTGCCCGAAGGCTCAGTAATCTTTAAAGATATAATCAAAGGCTCTATCAAGATACAGAACTTGGAAATTGAGGACATGATACTCTTAAGGAGCGACGAAACCCCTACCTACAACTTCTGCGTCGTGGTTGACGACGCTACAATGAATATAAGCCACGTAATCAGAGGCGACGACCATATCAGCAATACTGCTAAACAGATACTGATCTACAACGCTCTCGGTTACGAGATACCGGTCTTCGCCCACCTGCCGATGATACTCGGCGCGGACAAGACACGCCTCAGTAAACGCCACGGCGCTACATCTGTAATAGCCTACAAGGCGCAAGGTTTTTTGCCGCACGCTTTAGTCAACTACCTCGCGCGCCTCGGCTGGTCGCACGGGGATCAGGAAATATTTTCGATAGACGAACTAATAGAACTCTTCTCGTTCGATAACGTCGGGGTGGCCGCCGGAGTCTTCAGCCCCGAAAAACTGCTCTGGCTCAACGCCCACTATATAAAAGAGAGTACGGACTCAACCCTCGCCCCTCTTCTGCTTCCGTTTTTAGCGGAACTCGGCGTAAAGGATATAAAGGCCGACCACCGTCTGGAGGTAATAGTCTCAACTTTAAAAGAGCGTGCCAAGACGTTAAAAGAGATGGCGCAAAGCGCCCTGTTCTACTTTTTGAGCAGCGTCGAGTACGAAGAAAAACCTGAAAAGAAGTTCCTGACCGAAGAAAAACTACCTGTCTTTACATATCTTAAAGCCGAACTCGAAAAGCTCGAACCTTTTAACGTAGAGAGCATCGAGGCTATCTTCACGGCGCTTATGGAGAAGTTGGACCTTAAGCTCGGCAAGGTCGCCCAACCGGTCAGGGTCGCCCTTACCGGAGGCACGGTAAGCCCCGGAATATTCGAAACGATTGAGGCCATGGGTAAAGAGATGGTAATAAGCAGGCTTAACGCGGCTATAACGCTCATAGAGAACCGGTAAGAGGCAGAGCGCAGGTAACACGCAAAAACCTTTCAAAACATATACTTACAAATACCAAGCCTCTTATTTACTTGACTTATACGTGTAAAATTGTCTAATATATGTGCTTGTCTACATTTCAGGACAGTTCCAGACGGTTATATCCGTAGTAAAATCGAAGAACTCGGAAGTCTGCTCTCCGGCACATCTGTTTGCGCACTTGCGCGCCCGGACAGAAAGACCGGATTAAAGGAATAAATGTTCAAAAAACTGCTTGTAGCAAATAGGGGCGAAATAGCCACCAGGGTAATAAGGGCCTGTATGGAACTCGACATAGAGACTGTCGCGATCTATTCCGAAGAAGACACCACCGCGCTCCACGTCAAGAAGGCGGACGAGGCGTACATGGTCGGCCCCGGAGCCATTCAGGGTTACCTTAACATGCACCGCATAGTAGACCTTGCCGTAAAGGTCGGGGTTGACGCCATTCATCCGGGTTACGGTTTTCTTTCTGAAAATCCTAATTTTCCGCTTCTTTGCGCCAAGATGGGCATTACGTTCATAGGCCCTTCCGCCAAAACAATAAGCGCGATGGGCCACAAGATAAAGGCCCGCGAGATGATGATCAAGGCCGGCGTACCGGTACTGCCGGGCACCGACCACGCTATATCTGACGAAAACGAGGCCCTGAAGTTGGCTGAAGAGATAGGGTACCCGATAATGGTAAAGGCGGCCGGCGGAGGAGGAGGGCGCGGGCTAAGAGTGGCTAAAGACAAAGAAGAGCTTCTCGACGCGCTCGAAACAGCGAGAAAAGAGGCGGCATCATCCTTTGGCGTTTCGGAAGTTTTCCTCGAAAAGTTTCTCGACAAACCGCACCATATCGAGTTTCAGATCCTTGCGGATACTCACGGCAATACAATTCATCTTGGAGAGAGGGACTGCTCCATACAGAGGCGGCACCAGAAGCTTATAGAGATAACCCCTTCCCTTATGCTCGACGACGAGCTTAGAACCCGCATGGGAGAGGCGGCCATAAAGGCCGCTCGCGCCGCCGATTACGTAAGCGCGGGCACGGTGGAGTTTCTTGTAGACAACGACAAAAACTTTTACTTTCTTGAGATGAACACGAGGATTCAGGTAGAGCACCCTGTTACCGAAGAGGTAACAGGCATCGACCTGCTAAAAGAGCAGATACTGATAGCGGCGGGAAAAGAGATCGCCTATAAGCAGGAAGATATAAGAATTAACGGTTACGCAATGGAGTGCCGCATCTGCGCCGAAGACCCGAAAAAGAACTTTATGCCGAGCTTTGGCCGCGTAACGGCGTACTACTCTCCGGGCGGAATAGGAGTACGCATAGACGGCGCTATCTATAAAGATTACGTGGTTTCGAGCTGCTACGATTCGTTAATCGTAAAACTCATAGTATCTGGCAGCACGTGGGAGGAGACAGTAAAAAGAATGCAGCGCTGCCTCGACGAATTCGCCATAAGGGGCATTAAGACCACAATACCGTTTTTAGAGATGATAATGCACGACCCCGACTTTAAAGCCGGTAACTTCGACACCGGATACATCGACCGCAAGCCCGAACTCATGGAGTACTACGAAGGTTGGGAACCGACAGACCTTGTCGCTTCCATTGCGGCGGCCATAGCGGCCCACCACGGCCTGTAAGGCGAACCTCAAATAATGATGATATAAGTCCATGACACCATACTAACCTGGTGCCGGTTCTTAAACAATTACCTAATTTTATATTACGGGAATCCATTATGCCAAAAGATTTAAAGACAAAGAACGCGCCCAAAATACGTCAGGCGCGAATTACCGATACGATTCTACGAGACTCCCACCAGTCCCTTCTGGCCACCCGCATGCGAACCGCGGATATGCTGCCGATGGCCAAGAGCCTCGACAAGGTCGGATACTGGAGTTTAGAGGTATGGGGCGGGGCGACATTCGACGCCTGCCTGCGCTTTTTAAAAGAAGACCCGTGGGAGAGGCTAAAGACCCTGAGAAAGGCTATTCCCAATACACGCCTGCAGATGCTCCTGCGCGGACAGAACCTTGTCGGTTACAGGCATTACAGCGACGACGTTGTTAAAAAGTTCGTTACGCGCGCGGCAAAAAACGGTATAGACATATTCAGGATTTTCGACGCCCTTAACGACCTCAGAAACCTTGAGGTCGCTATTAGAGCGGCAAAAGAGTCCAAGGCGATGGTAGAGGCCGCTATCTGCTACACCACAAGCCCCGTACACACCCATGAGGGTTTTGTCGAGAAGGCGCAAAAACTTGTGGGCATGGGCGCCGACACCATCTGCGTAAAAGATATGGCGGGGCTTTTAACCCCGTGGGCCGCTTACGACCTTGTAACGAAACTGAAAGCGAAGATAGAAGTACCTATTCATATTCACTCGCACGGCACGTCGGGGCTCGCCTCTATGAGTTACATGAAGGCTATAGAGGCCGGCGCCGAAATAATAGATACCGCCATTTCAAGCCTCGCCGGCGGCACGTCGCAGCCCCCGACCGAGAGCCTCGTGGCCGCGCTGCGCGACACCCCGTACGATACCGGGCTCGACCTTACCCTGCTCGATGAAATTGCAGACCATTTCAGGGAGATACGAAAGAAGTATAAACAGTTCGAGAGCGAACATACGGCGGTAAATACCAAAATACTGGTCTCCCAGATTCCGGGCGGCATGATCTCCAACCTC
>JAJRYL010000363.1 GCA_024275855.1 Deltaproteobacteria bacterium | reverse complement strand
GCTCCGCCCCCTGTTGCCTGTCAGGTCGAGCTGCAAAGCCTCGGCTCCGCGCGCTACCCCCGCAACCGCGCGGGCGGCCTTAACGCGCTCGTACGCGATAGCTATGTCGAGGTTTCCCCTAAAGGCCAACTCCATCAGTTCATTGAGCCTCTTGTCCCCGAACCCCTTCCACCACTCTGCGCTGTCAGTAACGCCGACCCCGTACGGGCTTCTGCCGGACGGAGTTGCCGAAGAGACCGAAAAACCGCCGGGAAGCTTTAAAGAGGCTGAAGAATCCACAGGAGGCCGCCTTGCCGCGCACGCCGTAACAGCAAAGAAAAAAAGCAGAGGCAGTATATAAACTTTTAACCGCAAAGCAACCTATGCCTCCATACCGGCTGTCACAAAATTAACCGCCTCGTCTACCAGCGTAGCGGTAGTAATAGCTTTAGGCTCTTCATAACCCTTCTTACGCTCTTTGTGTTTAGCGCGGTCGCCCGCCATACAGCGCTGTTCGGGAAGCCCCGCTCCGTTATTGGCACGCAGGATATGAACGAGCGTGCCTACGGAGAAATGAAAGCGCAACAGCAGAAGCTCGGCCGGAAGGTCGGGCAGGGCCTCGTGAAGCGAGTCGATCATTACCGTTATAAAAGGCTCCATAAATTTGAAGAAAGAACGCTGCACCGTGCCCGACGGCTCGCTTATGGCCCTGCCGACAAGCGCAACAAAGTTTTTAGACCCGGCATCTGAGTCTCTGAAGCCGATAGTCGGGGCGATAAAAGCGTGCATCAGGGCCTTTACGGAAGGACGTCTGCCCCGATCTTTGGCCTCGGCGCAGACAGCGTCTAACATCTGCAAACGAAGCTTGTTTAACGGGGCGAGCCTGCGCTCCAATACATTATCCAAAAGGGCCTCTTTCGACCCGAAATGATAATTGACCGCCGCTACATTAACACCCGCCTTCGCCGTTATTTCCCTGAGCGACGTACTGTAATATCCACTCTCTGAAAATAGCAGCTCTGCGGCATCGAGTATCTTTTTTTGTGTCCCAACCCTATTCATACGTACGATTGAAACAGATGTTTGAATTAAAGTCAATTACTAATACTTAATCGCGTTAAAGATGGAGCGTTTCAATCGACCTCTTTTTTTAAATTAAAGAATGATTAAAGTCAAACTTTCCTAACACTCTCTTAATCTCAGCCGCGTATAATGGAAACTATAGAGCAGAGTTATCACAGGTAATAACTGTTTAAGATAGGAGGTTACCCAATGGCAAGGCTGGACGATAACTGGCAGATAATAGAACTTCCCGCAATAAAAGAACAGGGTAAAAAACCCGATACGGAACACTCGAACAGGCGGTTGGAACTGCTGAGAAGAGTAGATATACAAAAGATTTTCAGTTCCGGAAAAAACGGTAACAGACGTAATAAAAACGGATATAACGCTTAACGGCCCCCACGCCGGAGCGAACATAAAACAATAACAGAACAGAGGAGAAACAAAATGAAAAAGATAAATACCTTCAAAACAGACCTCATTGCTTACGCGGTACTTATGATAGCGGTAGTGAGCGTTATAGCGGTAGCTTAAAAGGTACCCCTGAAGCAGAGTTAAAAAGCAAAGAGCCCGTGGTTTTAATAACCACGGGCTCTTTGCTTTTTAAACTTCTAAAACTGTTTTTTTCCCAACCCGGCAGTCTGCCGGAGCAGACAGAGAAACAGACCCGGCGCCCGCTTTTCGCCAATACGGACTAAACGGCCTTGCTCTTCAAACTGAGGCAATCCCCGGCAACGAGCATGGCAGTATGGTCGGTCGCTGAAATCGGTCTTGAAAAGTAGTATCCCTGAATATAATCGCACCCGAGGTTTACAAGCAGGTCGAGCTGGTCGCGGTCTTCAACACCTTCCGCTATAACATTAATGCCGAGGCTGTGGGCCATTGTAATTATCGCCGTGATTATAGACCTGTCGTCGCCGTTTGTCATAATATCATTTACAAAAGAACGGTCTATCTTCAGCATATCTATCGGCATAAGCTTCATATAACTCAAAGACGAATAGCCGGTACCAAAGTCGTCCACCGAGAACTTTACGCCAAGCTTTTTTAACTCGTGCATCTTCTTAATAGCCTCTTCGGCATCGGTCATAGCGACCGACTCCGTTATCTCAAGGTCGAGATGCCTCGGTGAAAACCCGGAACGGGTAAGCGCGCTTTCTACGGACTGTATAAAATTCTTCTGTTTAAACATGCAGGCGGATATATTTACCGAGACGGTAATGCTTTTATGTCCGGCGTCGTGCCACGCCTTGCCCTGTACGCAGGCCGTGTTTAAAACCCAGTCGCCTATCTTAACTATAAGCCCCGTCTTTTCGGCAAGATCGATAAACTTGATCGGCGGAATCAGGCCGCCGTCCGGGTCTTTAAGCCGTACAAGCGCCTCTGTGCCGGTAATAACCCCGGTCTCAAGGCTCAACTGGGGCTGGTAATGGAGCACCAGCATATCGCGCTCTACAGCGGTGTCGAGCAAGCTCTCTATCCTCAGGGCCTCCATCGATTTTGTCGCCATGCTCGCGGTAAAAAGCTGGTACATATTCTTTCCGTCGCCCTTTGCGCGGTACATGGCTATTTCCGCGTTCTTTAAAAGAACAGCCGCGGTATCCCCGTCGTGCGGAAAGATACTTATGCCTAAAGAGCAGCCGACGCTTACCTCTTCTCCGCTCAATACAAGCGGGTTCCGCAGGGAATCGAATATCTTCTCAACCACCATCGGCAGGTCCTCTACACGGGCAAGGTCCTGAAGCAGTACACCGAACTCGTCGCCGCCAAGACGCGCAATTACGTCGCCGTCTCTAAGAGATGATTTAAGCCTTTCGGCCACGGCCTTTATCAACGTGTCTCCGGCGGCGTAACCGAGAGAGTCGTTGATCATCTTAAACCTGTCGAGGTCCATATAAAAGAGCGCGGCGAGCCGCTTCTTTCTAAAGTCTCTTTTAATCATGGAGTCGAACCTCTCCATAAAGAGAACCCTGTTCGGCAGCCCGGTAAGCTGGTCGTAGTAAGCCATCTGAATTACGGCCTCTTCGGAGCTTTTACGGCCAACTATCTCTTTATCACGCTCCTTCATCGTAATCTCCAACCGCTCGGCCATATTGTTGAAGTTATCTGCAAGGCTGCTCATTTCATCATTGCTATCAAGCTTTATTCTTGTGCTGAAGTCCCCTTTGCCAAGCTCCGAGGAAGCGGCTCTTAACGCCAGAAGAGGACGGGATATGGCTCTGGAAACAAAGTAACTCATTAATATAGCAAGTAACGTAACTATTGAGATTATAATAACGAGCCACTGTTTAAGCTTTGCTACGGCGGCAAAAGCGTCTTTGCTGTCATACTCGACCACCATTACCCAGCTCAGTGCAGGAGAGTCTTTAAAACCGCTGGAGTGCGAATACGCAAAAAGTTCCTCTCCCTCTTCCATACCGTCGGGCGCAAATAAGTTG
>JAJRYL010000362.1 GCA_024275855.1 Deltaproteobacteria bacterium | reverse complement strand
GTAGTACCCCGCCGTACGTGCCGAACGCCTTTTGAAGTTTACAGAGAAAGGCCCCCAACCGCTCTTTGAGAAATAGTCGTAATTCGCGCGCTCCTCTTCGTACTCTACCCCCGCCGTAACGGTGTCGGAGCTGTTTAAGTAAAAGTCGTGCTGCCAGTCAAACTTGCTGAGGCTCGAATCGAACGAGCTTCGCACAAGGCTGAGAGGGTGCGCCGGGTCAATACCGTTATTGTTGCGCCTGTCATGGTCGCTGTACGATAGACCAAGCTTCTGCTCCCACAGGCCGTCTAAGAGTACAAGGCCCGTTGAGGCTCTTAAAAAGAGGGTTCTTTTTTTGTAAATATTGTTAGGGTCGTCTCCGCCAGTGCCTGCGGAGTTGTCTATGCCGGACTCGGAGTCGGAGTATCTGAGTATAAAGTCGATATCAAGATACCCCGAAGGTTCGAACCCTAAACGCGCCGAAACGGTTTTATTACGGTATCCGTCTTTCTCAATATTGCCGTACTCGGCGCCCGCGGACGAGATACCGTCCGTACTGAAGCGAGAGAGGCCAATAGAGTAATTTACTGAACCGTACCCTGCGCTGACACCCGCGCTCTGCTTTGAGGTTTTAAAAGAGCCGACTTCGCCGGATAAGTAGTAAGAGGGCTTTCCGCTGCCCCTCTTAGTAATAATATTTATAACCCCGCCCATTGCGTCGGAGCCGTAAAGCGTGCTCTGCGGCCCGCGGATAATCTCGATACGCTCTATGTTGTCGGTAGTCAGGTTGGCAAAGTCGAAAGCCCTGCCGACGCTTATGGGGTCGTTCATCTCTATACCGTCGAGCAGAACGAGCGTATGTTCCGAGTTTGCGCCCCTTATGAAGACCGAGGCGCTTTTGCCCGCTCCGCCGCTTCTAACCACATTGAGCGAAGGAACACGCCTTAACAGGTCAAGCACCAGACTCTTTCGCCCGCTCTTTATCTTAGCGGCCCCGATTACGGTTATCGACGACGCTATCTCTTTAACCGGGGTCTCTATACGCGTAGCCGTAACCACTACCTCTTCAACCTTCCCGCTCTCTTGTGTCCGTGTTCCATTCTGCGCCAATGCCGCCGCCGGCATAACGCAGACAAGTAGCAGAATAAGGGCCAACCTTACGCTCTTCACAGGTAAATCTCCTTTGCTCCCCCCCTCGGGGAGATTGAGGTTTTATAATTTCCGAACAGGTCTCCTGGCTCTCGTTCATCCTACTTGCCGCGCCTTCCCGTCCTTACGGACAGTGGCGTTCTGCGGCTTTCGTCCCGATTACAGTCGCGGGGCGGCGGGGGCTTAAAACCCCCTTCCCTTATCCGGCAACATCGCAATACTCTTCTTGTCTCTTTAAAAATCTACCCTCTTTTCACCCCCTTTCTAATCCGTTAAAGACAAAAAAATCCCCGAACCTCATACAAAAAGGCTCGGGGATACCGTTTTTTATCCACGCGTAACAGATAGTCACGCACCTCCTCCACGAAGGTTATGACGATACTATATGCGCATGGACAGTTCTTCTGGCTTCCGGATCGACCTACTCACCGCGCCTTCCCGTCTTTACGGACAGTGGCGTTATGCGGTTTTCGTTCCCGGTTACAGCGGCGGGTCCGCGACGGATTCACACCGTTCTTCTCTCTTTCGGCCCTCTCGGGCACCCATGGCAATTTATGCTCAGTACAGTATTGCAACAAATGCGGCATGTCAAGTCCATTTTTGCGCAAGCGCAGTACAATCGCGCCGCGAAAAACCCCGTTTACAAAGAGACCCCGCGGCGTTATACGCTGCGGGGTCTCTTTGTAAAACCTTAGTCGCTCCTTTTAAAGCAACCGGTTAAGCTATAATTATAGTGCTGATGAGGCCGATAACAAGCAGTGCAAATGCGATCAGGTCGGACTTTAACGTGTCTATCTTCTTCATATAAAACCTCCTTTATCTACTCTACTATACTAAAATATGAGACAAAGGAAAGTAGCCTGGGTCACAGCCGGAGCCAAATAGGATAAAAGTATCTACTTTATGCTCTCCTACAAAGAAAAGACGCAACATGGCGTTAAAAATATGGTAAAGTAATCTCACAACCGGTACTAAAAAAAACAGAACTTACGGAGTGAAGCTTGAGCAGATTCAACAGCAGCACAACAAAAGTATTGGACCCGGCAATACGTCTCTTTCACTGGTCGCTGGTTCTTCTTTGCATAACGGCTTTTCTGAGCGCCGAAGAGAGCGAGTCGTTTCATGCCTTTGCCGGTTACATAATAATTTTACTGCTCATTTTTCGTCTTATATGGGGTTTTATCGGCACGCGTCACGCCCGCTTTTCAGACTTCATCTATGGTCCGGGAGAAATCTCGGCCTATCTCAAGGGTTTTTTTAGCGGACGCTCGAAACAGTACCTCGGGCACAACCCCGCCGGCGGGCTCATGGTGTTTATACTGCTCGGTAGCCTTATACTTACTTCATGGACCGGACTTAAGGCGTGGGGCGCCGAGGGACACGGCCCGCTAAGCGCCGATTCCGGCATATCTATTACCGCTTCGGCGCACGCCGACGAGCGCTACGGTGAACATGGCAACAGATCGAAAACCGAGAGTATCTACGAAGAGGTTCACGAGTTCTTTGCCGGACTCACCCTATTTCTTATTATTGTGCATATAATCGGCGTGGTTATCACAACCTTCCTTCACAAAGAACACCTTATTATGGGAATGATTACAGGAAGAAAACCGCTAAAAAGATAGTATAACACCGTATAATTATTAAAATCCGTACTAATATTAGCGTAAAGTTACGATATAATTAAAGACAAACAGAGCATGCTCTTTATCGTGTAATTAATCACAAATGCGCAATAAACAGCTAAAGTATGTGCACCAATATACTGATATATAAAGTAACGGAGAAACAAATGAGCCAGGGTGAATTCAAAGGTGAGAACACAAGGCAATTCTATAGAATTAACTACCCGGATGTGGTGAGGCCGCGGCTGAGAACCGAGCGTGGCAACTTTTTCGTAAAGAGCCTGAGCGAGTACGGCGGCCACTTTATAATAGACTCTCCTTTGCTTGTATCACCG
>JAJRYL010000361.1 GCA_024275855.1 Deltaproteobacteria bacterium | reverse complement strand
GTATCGGCAATCCACGCCATCTCTCTTTGTCCGGTACCCATATCAGGGGCCGGTACGTTAACAGCCGGGCTTAAGAAACCCTTTGTCGCAAGCTCGCGCGCGAAACGGCGGGTTATGCGGCGCAAGTCTTCACGGTCGTATTTACGCGGGTCTATCTTAAGCGCACCCTTGGAACCACCATAAGGCACGTCCACTATGGCGCACTTGTAAGTCATAAGAGCGGCGAGCGCCTCGACCTCGTTCTGATCAGAGTGAATAGAAAAACGGATTCCGCCTTTGGATGGCAAACGGTGCGCCGAGTGAACCGCTCTCCACCCGGTAAAGACCTCTACCTTACCCTTTATCTCGACCGGAAACCGGATGGTTAAAACAGTGTTGCATAACTTTATCGCCTTCGCTATTCCCGGGTCGAGACCAATTATCCCTATTGCCCTGTCTACCATCTTATCTACACTTTTACGAAAATCGAGCCCACGTAATTTTCTTGGCACAGGTACTCCTCCTCAATATATTAAAAAAACCGGCCTCTCGGCACCAACCCTTTACTCAGCTACTCCAATACACTCAAAAAAAAAGAACAGAAGACAGTTGCGCCGCCGGGGCTGTTGTTCCTGAGCGCGCAATAAAAACTCTCTTTGAGAAACCACGGCATTAAACCGCTCTGCCGGTCTCTATAAAACCACCCGCGTATATTCATTATACAAGTAAAAATAAAAAAGTCATTCAGAAGAAGAGTACAAAGACCGCCGGAACTAAAACAACCTTACAAAATTGCCGGTTTTTTTAGATAATAAAGATAACCAACACGGCCTGAATAACAACGGGACAGAGCAGGCAAACGCTGTAAGATCTGCCTTCAGGATAAACTTGACCTACGAAGTCAATTTGCCTACGAAGTCAGTTTAGATAGATCGGCGACATTAAAATAAAGATCCCGTACGCTGCGCAACAGCGCAACGCGGTTAGCCCTTACCTTTTCATCTTCGACCATAACCATTACAGAATCGAAAAAGAGATCTATCCTCTCTTTAATAGAGGCGAGACTTTCGAGCAGGGCCGAATAATCCCCAGCACCCTGATGTTCGAGTATCTCCGGCGCAATCGTTTTACCGGCTTCATACAGGGCCTTCTCCTGCTCTTCTATAAAGAGGGCCGTATCCGGTTTTAAGCTCCCCGGTTTCTCCTTCTTAAGTATATTCGACACACGCTTAAAGGCGTTGACAAGGTCTGAACAGGCCGGGTGCGCCTTAAACCGCTCTATAGCCCTTATTCTTTTTACCGCGTCGGATATATCGAACCACGGTGCGCTAAGCACCGAGTCTATCGAGTCGAAGGATAAACCTTCACTCAAAAGAGTGTTCCGCAGCCGCTCCTTAAAAAAGTCGAGCACCTTGGCGTTAACTTCTTCCGTGCCGCCCTCGATTTTATCTGAGAGCAGACCGAGAGCGTACTTAACCATTGTATCGATCGGCACGTTTATATCGCCTTTGGAAAGAATAGCGATTATGCCAAGCGCGCCTCTTCTCAACGCGTACGGGTCTTGCGTACCGGTCGGAATTAAACCGACCCCGAAGCAACCCGCTATAGTGTCGAGCTTATCGGCAATAGAGACGATAGCGCCGGGCAAAGATTCAGGCAACGCCCCGCCGGACGATACCGGCAGGTAGTGCTCTACTATTGCGCGTGAAACATCGAGGGTTTCGTTACTGCGCGCCGCGTACACCCCGCCCATTATGCCCTGCAGCTTCGGAAACTCGCCTACGACACCTGTCGTAAGGTCAGCTTTAGAAAGCATAGCCGAGCGGCCGATTATAAGCTTCATGCTCTCAAGCCGGTCGGTGCCTGAGTAGGCGGCGGGGTTGAAGTCGTCTGAAAGAAAAGCGGCAGGCTCCTCTGTACCGTTTAAAGGCGCGGAAATACCGGCATTAGCCCCTATAAAAAGCGCGAGGCGTGTAAAACGCTCGGCCTTTTCGTACGACGTTCCGAGCTTTTTCTGAAAAGTCACACCCTTTAAAGCAACGGCCTTCTCGGCAAGAGGCAGGTCTATGTCAGAGTCGAAATAAAACTTTGCGTCGTTAAGGCGTGCCCTTAAGACCCGCTCGTTACCCTTTACAACTACCGCCATATCCGTTGCTTCGGTATTGGCAACGGTAAGAAAGTACGGCAGCAAACGGCCTTCGGTATCTACAATAGAGAAGTACCGCTGATGCTCTCTTCCGGCATTTATTATAATGTCGGAAGGAAGCTCAAGAAACCCGGCCTCGAACCCGCCGCGAACCACAACCGGATACTCCACAAGATAGGTCACCTCTTCGAGCAGCCCTGCATCCTCAAGCAGAACCCCGCCGACCTCCTCAGCTTTCGCCTTCAGCCCGCGCTCTATTAAAGACCTTCTCTGCTCAGGCTCTACAACCACCTTCTCCTTTTTTAAGACCGCAAAGTAAGCGTCGATAGAGCCAACCTCAATCCCTTCGCTCAACGCGCTTAAAAAACGGTGGCCAAATGTTTTATTACCGCTGCTGATATGCCCGAAATCGAATTTTATAGACTTACCACCGTAGAGGGCAAGCAACCAGTGAACGGGACGCGCAAAACTTACGGAGTGCGCGCCCCAGCGCATCGTCTTTTTAAAAAGGTCGGCGCCCAATGCCTCGGAGAGTATGCCGGGCAGAATATCCTCGGTCTTTTTACCCTTTACGCTCTTTGTTATAAAGACCTGTTCACCTTTGCCGGTATCGACACACTTAACCGCGTCGAGCCCGACGCCCTGCCCCTTTGTAAAACCGATTAACGCGCGTGTAGGATGGCCGTCCGGGCCGTAAGCGGCCTCTTTTTTAGGCCCCCTAACCTCGGTTTCAATATCGACCTGCTCCGCCTCAAGCCCCTTTACGACAAGGCCGAGACGGCGCGGAGTTCCAAATGTTGTAACAGATTTAAAGCCGAGCCGGGCTGAAGTCAGCTTCTTACTGATAAAACCTTCTAACACAACAAGGGCCTTAGGTACAAAACCGGCCGGTATCTCTTCGCAACCGACTTCGAGGAGCAGATCCTTCGTCATAAGAGTCTCTTCCGCTTTCTTTTAATAGAGTTGTTAAATAGAACAGCTATGTATCTGATATATATCGGATATAATATGCTATAATTTATCAGATTTTATACTTATTTCAATCTTTTTGTCTCTTTCTCTCCATTACGGAGGCTTTAGCGTCGTAAACTTACACCTCAGGAAGCGTAAGCGTACCGCAGACTCTTGAAAGAGAAGCAGTATTAACGTTGACGTTATAACAGGCAAAATGTTAAAATATTAAATTAAGACAGTTTTAAATATTTGGAGACTTATATGCTTGAAGGTTATATACAAAGAATGTTACT
>JAJRYL010000360.1 GCA_024275855.1 Deltaproteobacteria bacterium | reverse complement strand
TTTAACAGCAGAAGGCGGGCGGCTGTCGTACCTGCGTCGTCCGTAACAACACGGTTGCGGTTGTAGTACGGGTGGAATAAACCGGCAAGCTCCATAAGGTAGAAGGTTACGCGGTGCGGCTCCATCTCTGCGGCGCTTCTCTCTATAACCTCCTCGAAGCGGCCAAGGTGGCGTATCAGCCGTATCTCTTCCGTGCCGATTTTATCGCCAAGCTCTTCAAGCTCCGTGTCTTCGGGCAGGGTTATGCCCTTCTCTTTCGCGTGGGAGAAGATAGAGCGAACCCGCGCGTTGCAGTACTGCACGTAGTAGACCGGGTTTTCAGATGCCTGGCTCTTGGCGAGTTCGAGGTCGAAGTCGAGCTGCGCGTCCGACTTTCTCATAAGAAAGAAGAAGCGGCAGGCGTCCGTGCCCACCTCGTCCATTACGTGGCGAAGCGTTACGAACTCGCCGGAGCGTTTACCCATTGCAACCGGTTTGCCGCCCCTAAGCAGCGCGACAAGCTGAATGAAGATTACCTTTAGCGCAGAGTCGTCGAGCCCGAGCGCCCGAAAGAGCGAGCGTATGCGAGCCTCGTAACCGTGGTGGTCGGCGCCCCAGATATTGACAAGGGTGTCGAAGCCGCGGCGCATCTTGTCCCTGTGGTACGCTATGTCCGAGGCAAAGTAGGTTCTCTCTCCGTCCGCCTTAATGAGCACGCGGTCTTTGTCGTCGCCGAACTGCTCCGTCTTAAACCATGTGGCGCCCTCTTTTTCGTAGATCAGCTCTTTCTTCTTAAGCTCTTCAATAGTATCCGTTATAAGAGATTTATCGTCGAGGCTGCGCTCCGAGAACCATACATCGAACTCTATGCCAAACGCCTTTAAGTCCTCTTTTATCCACTTCAACATGGCAGATATGCCGAAGTCTATAACGTCCGGTACGTCTGCACCCTCTTTCACAGCCTCTTTTTTAGCCTCTGCGTACTCTTTGGCTATTTCTATTATATAGTCGCCCCTGTAGTGGTTCTCGCCAAGCTCTATCTCTTTTCCGTCAAGCTCTTCGGCGCGAAGAAGTATAGACTCGCCAAGGTTGTTTACCTGAGAGCCGGCGTCGTTTATGTAGAACTCTTTTGTCACCTCGTAACCGGCGGCCTGAAGCACCCGCGCGAGCGCGTCTCCTACCGCCGCGCCCCTGCCGTGGCCGATATGGAGCGGCCCCGTGGGGTTGGCGCTTACAAACTCAACCTGAACCTTCTTGCCCTTGCCTATGGTTGAGCTGCCGTACTTTTCGCCGGAGCCGAGTATGCGGCCAAGCAGACCTACCCAGTAAGCGCGGTTGAGAAAGATATTTATAAACCCCGGCCCCGCCACCTCTGTACGCTCTACGTCGGGGCTGTCGGCTATGTGCCCCGCTATACAGGCGGCAATTTCGCGCGGTGCCCTGCCTTCGAGCTTTGTAAGCAGCATAGCTATATTGGTTGAAAAATCGCCGAACTCCTCTTTTTTAGACTGGTCTACCGTAATATCCGGCAGACCGGCCCCGGAGGTCTTAAGTTCTTTGGCCGCAAACGCCTCTTTTAACGCGTTGGCTACGATTTTTTTTATCTCTTTTTTCATTAGTAGACTCTTCTTAATCCTATTTATACCGTTAGAGCCTGCGCCCCTTTTTACGGCTTATTTTATATCTCTGTTCTTTATCTAACTCTCTGCGATTTCTTTATACAGCTCCGGTCTGCGCCCCTTTTTACGGCTTATTTTATATCTCTGTTCTTTATCTAATTTTCTGAGATTTCTTTATACAGCTCCGGTCTGCGCCCCTTTTTACGGCTTATTTTATATCTCTGTTCTTTATCTAACTCTCTGCGATTTCTTTATACAGCTCGGGTCTGCGCCCCTTTTACGGTCTATTTTATATCTCTGTTCTTTATCTAACTCTCTGCGATTTCTTTATACAGCTCGGGTCTGCGCCCCTTTTACGGTCTATTTTATATCTCTGTTCTTTATCTAATTTTCTGCGATTTCTTTATACAGCTCCGGTCTGCGCCCCTTTAAAAAGACCCATTCGGAGCGTGTGGCCGCTATTTCTCCAAGATCCATCGACGCTACTACTATTCCCTCGCCTGCCCCTCCGGGTTCAACGAGCATTTCTCCGTCTGG
>JAJRYL010000359.1 GCA_024275855.1 Deltaproteobacteria bacterium | reverse complement strand
TCACCCCTAAATAGACCGCCCCTGTCGTGCCGAGAAAGTACGGCAGTACTGAGACCGGAAGCAGCGTTAAGGAGTAAAGCAGTATCCGAAGCTTTGTAGAGTTAACGCCGCAGGCAACCGGTATAACCGGAATTGCCGCTTTTTTGTAATCGTCTTTGTACTTAAGGGCAAGACTTAGCGCATGTGGCTGCTGCCATATTGCCATTAAAAGAAAGAGCGCCGAGGCCTCTAACCCGATTGTACCCGTTACCGCGGTCCAACCGAGCACCGGAGGCAAGGCGCCGGAAAGGCCGCCTATCTGGTTGGCGAAAGGCGTGGTGCGTTTAAGCACCATGCCGTAGAGCACCACATAGGTCAGCGTTGCGGCAGCGGTTAAAACGGCTGTCAGCACATTTACCCTCGTCACCAGTATAGCCATTGACAAGGCCACGAAGAAAAGCCCCATAAATAACGCGTTCGACTCGGAGATGCTTCCTCGTGCGAGCGCGCGCCCCGAAGTACGCTTCATCAGGGGGTCGATATCCCTGTCGGTATAGTTGTTAAGCACTGCCGAGCCCGCGGTACCGAGTCCGACGCCCAAGAGTGTCCATATAAGCAGAGTCGGCTCTACCATGCCGCCTGAGGCGAGGTAGATACCTGAGAGGGTACTGACGAGCACAAGCCCGACGATACCCGGCTTCATCAACGTTATATAGTCCGAGAGTACGTCCTTTAACGGTACGACCCTCGACCTTACCGCTTCACCCGTTCTATGCCCAAGCGTCTCTATTCTCATGACGTTTCAACGCTCCTTTCCTGTTCACCGTTAAGTTTAAGCCTGAAAAACTCCGGAACGGACTGGTACGCAAGAAAACCGAGCAACATGAAACCTGTCGCCGCATGCAGGATTATAACCGGCAGAAACATCTGTGTAACTACAATAAGGATACCGAACGTAGCCTGAAAGAGAATGAGCGTTAGAGCGATAGCGAACGAACGCGCGCCGCTGCCCTCTTTAACGGCCCTGTAAAGAAGCGCCGCGGCAAGTATCAGTATAAGTACGGCGGAAACCCTGTGAGTAAAATGAAGCGCAACCATGTAGCTTGAAAAGTCCGGTATTATCTTGCCGCCGCAAAGAGGTACGTCCGGACAGGCGAGCGTAGCCCCCGAGTACCGTACCACTATGCCAAGCACCACCTGCAGGTAGACCGCGCCAAAGAGCAGGCGGAAGTACCCCCTGGTACCCTTAGCCCCGGTTACGGTACCTTTAGCTTTGCCCTTGCTCAGAAGAACGTACCTGAGCGTAAAGAGCAGGCAGATAAGAACAAGCGTTGCTATTATAAGATGCGAGCTGATAATGGCGACATGCGCGAACGTTGACAGAAGCGGAGCTTCGATCAGAACGGTAATTCCGCCAAGCAGTACTCCTACCACAAGAAGCGACAGCATAAGAGAGGTGAAAACTCTCGGAAGCCCCTTGTAGTAACGCCATACTACGAATGTCGAAACCAATATAAGCGAACTGGTTATGCCGCCAAGAAGCCTGTGGCTCCACTCAAACCATATAGCAAGCTCAAGCGGCGGGACTACGGTGCCGTAACACAGAGGCCAGTCCGGGCAGGCGAGCCCCGATCCGGTGCTCGTAACAAACGTACCCATAACCATCAATAGATAAGTGAACAGAACCGTTGCGCCAAGCACTATTCCGACTCTGGGTGCAATTCTCTTTTTATCCAACATACGTTCTCTCCTTCAACTTTCCTTGAAACCTTAATAAAAAGATGAGGGTGAGTCGCGCCCCGCGCGGGGCGCGACTCTTTATAAACCTACTCTCCGTAACCGTACGGGTCGAAGTTCTCGCAGTCCGGAACCTCGGCCCAGTTACCCGGCCCCGGAGGTGTGCTCGTGGTCCACTCAAGCGATTTCGAGCCCCACGGATTGTCAGGAGCCGGCTTGCCTGCAAATAGTGAATGCAGCCACGATACAAGGGTAATAAGAAACCCTACCGCGAGTATAAAGGCGCCGAATGTTACCAGTCTGTGCCCCGACTCAAGCTGAGGCATCTGCGCGTAATCGAAGTACCTTCTCGGCATTCCGGCGAAACCTACGAAGAACATGGAGAAGAAGGTTATGTTGACGCCTATAAAGGTAACGACAAAACCGAGCTTGCCGAGCGTTTCGTTATACATCTTGCCCGTAAACTTGGGCCAGAAGTAGTAGATGCCCCCGACTATCGAGAACGTACCGGCAACCGCCATTACGTAATGAAAGTGCGCCACAATGAAGTGCGTATCGTGTATATAAAGGTCGAGAGAGTTAAGCGCAAGCGGTATGCCGGTCAACCCGCCTATAAGGAACAGGAAGATAAAACCGACCGCGTACAACATCGGTGTCTTAAACTCTATCGCGCCCCTGTAAAGCGTACCTATTATACTCAACACGCATAACCCGACCGGTACGCTTATAAGCAACGTACTCATCATCATACCTACCCTTATCCAGTTAGGCATGCCGGAGGCGTAGAGGTGATGTACCCAGACCTCTCCGCTTACGAGCGTAATGCCGCCTATTCCCCCATAGACCGCGACCTTGTAGTTGAAGATGCGGTTGCGGGCGAATGTGGCGACTATGTCGAATATGATTCCAAGCACCGGAAGCAGTATTACGTAGACCGCCGGATGGGAGTAGAACCAGAAGAGGTTCTGGTACAGCAGCACGTCTCCTCCGTGTGTAGGCGAGAAGAAGGTAGTACCGAGGTACTTATCCATAGAGATCATGGTTACGGCGGTTCCGAGTATAGGAACAAAAATAAGCTGCAGGATGAACGCGCCGAGCGTGCACCATACGAACATATTGAGCTTGCCCCATCTCATGCCGGGCGCGCGCATGTAGATAATAGTGGTAATAAGGTTTACACCGCCCGCGATAGACGCAAAACCCATGATAAGCACGGTAAACGAATAGAAGGCCGTATTACCCGGACTGAGAATCGAGTACGGCGGATAAGCCGTCCACATAATATCTGGCGGATTGGGCACCACAAAGGTGAGAAGCGCCAGTATTATACCCATCCAGAAGAGCCATAGGCTAAGCGCGTTCAGGCGGGGGAACGCTACATCCCTGGCCCCGATCTGTAGCGGTATAAGCCAGTTGGCGAAAAAGCCGGTCAGCGCGGGAATCTGGAAACCTAAAATCATTGCCGCGCCGTGAAAGTAAAGCCATACGTTGTACGTATTCGGGTCCGTTATTGTCGGGCCTACGCTCGAAAGCTCAACCCGTATCAGCATTGCCATAAGTCCTGCCACGGCAAAAGCCGCAAGGGAACCTATAAGATAGAGAATACCTACCCTTTTGTGGTCGATGGTAAATATCCACTCTTTTAAGAACTTCCCTACTCCTCCTTTAGATCCGCTCATTTTTAGGCCCCCTCTTCTGCTTTAAGCGCCGCCTGCTCAGAAGCGAGCCAGGAGTCGAACTTGTCTTGTTCCATAGCTATAATCTTACCGGCCATGCTTGAGTGCATCATGCCGCAGTACTCCGCACAGGTTATAAGGTGCTCTCCGGTCTCTTTCGGATAGAACCACAGGTACGTTATTCTGCCGGGCATAGAGTCCTCTTTTACCTTGAAGTCTGGAATAAAGAGCGAATGAATGGTATCGGAACTCGTCATCCTGACGAGTATCGGCTTACCGGCCGGAACCCTCATTTCATTATAGGACTCAACCCCACCGGGGTACGTAAACTTCCACGACCACATCGAACTCTGCAACTGTATCTCGTACGAACTCTCAGGCGGAGTACGGTAAGAGTTCCAGAGCGACCAGCCCTGCGCTCCGAGATAAAGGTCGTCGGCCATAAAGACAAAAACCGGTATAATAGCCCAGCCAAAAACCGCCGCCCTCGATAACTTAACCGGCCTGCCCTCCTGTCCCGGCCTCTTTCTTCTATAGGTGATGAGAAAATAGACGGTAACCAGGGCGAAAAAGACGCCTATAACGGTTATATCTATCATCACTTCACGCCAAAGATGTTTGAATCCCTCTACAGAATCCGGTATATCGGATGAGGCTAAATCGTGCCCCTCTTCGCTGCTTGCGAAACTGGTGCCCGCAAGTACGAAGAACATAAGAAGAGATATCAGAGGATAAAATCGCCTGCGCATGATATTACCTCCTTGCCCTTTTTTTAAAGACTAAGATTGAAACAACAATTGTTCCGGCACTTAAAAAGAAAGAGCCGGCGCCAATAACGAATGGATAATTTATTGTGTAACTTCCCTCTTCAAAATTGTACGAGTAACACGCCAACAGATATAAGTCCTTCAGATCCCTTATCTTCGACCGTCCGGTCTTGCCGAGCCCGGCCTCGGCAATAGCGATGCCAAGGTCCTTCCTCTCCATCTGCGCCCCGTACAGATACCTTGTAACCCTGCCCTCGGGAGACAGTATGATAAAGACGTTAGGATGAGCGAAGACCTGGTCGGTATTAGACCAGAAAAAATTGAACCCGACACTCTTTGTCAACGGTTCAATATCTTCCGGGTCCTTCAGTATAGCGACCTTCCAGGCTCCTTCGAGAGCGCCCGGATAACCGACCCTCTCTTCGAACATTCCCATCTCAAGCGCGTCGTCAGTCTTATCGAACGAAAGGGTCAGAACGGAAAAATCTTTACCCGCCACCTGACCTTTTATAGAACTCAGCATCTCTTTCATGTTCGTATTGACCGTCGGACAGACACCGTCGCATTCGTAATACGAAAAGAGAAGTATAAGGGGTTTATTGTCGATAACGCTATTGAGCGTGAACTCGCGTCCCGCTCCGTCGCTCAACAGATAATCCCCGTTAACTTTTGTACCGAGAAATGCGACCTCGTCAATCTTGAGAACAGAAGGGTCGTGGCTGTTTGCCGCTACCTGCGTATACTCCGCAGTTGCCGGCGTTACCGTGACCGCAAGACTCAAAACCGTTAGCAAAAACAGCAGACTCATAAACCGCATAGATGCTCCCGCACAATAAAAGGCTTACCAGAAGTAGACCTGTGAAACGACAAAGAGCCAGATTATATCGACGAAATGCCAATACATAGAGATGCTCTTGACAAACGTCTTGCTGACAGACCCGCTGAGCGCCGGAATAAGAGCGGCGATAAACATACCGAGCCCGACCACAACATGCGAGGCGTGAAAACCCGTTATGGAGTAGAAGGCCGAACCGTATATGTTGGTGCTGGTCTTGAAGCCGCTACTTAAAAGGTGCGACCACTCCGAAGCGCTCAGGCCGAGGAATGCCGAACCGAGCAAAATGGTAATGATAAGCCATGTGATGAAACCGGAGCGGTTGTCATGCTCAAGTTTATCCTCAGCGACATGCATTGTGATACTTGAAGAGACTAAGATTATGGTCATTATTATTGGAGTTACATAACCGATATGCGGGCTTCCCTCAGGGGGCCAGACATCGGAAGTAAGCCTGAGCACCCAGTACGCGACCAGGAAGCCGATAAAGATAAAGGCTTCGGCAAGTATTAAAAACGGCATTGCGCCGTTACCGAGGCCCTGTTCTTTAGTGTAAAGATCGATCCCGCCTACGGACTCCTTAACCCAGCCTATAATCGCGAGCAGGGTCAACGGAACCCCGATGCCGAGAGAGATTACCGACAACAAGAGACTGTCGTAGACAAAGTACATGGAGAATCCGAACGGGGCAAGAAAGAGTATGCCGACAGC
>JAJRYL010000358.1 GCA_024275855.1 Deltaproteobacteria bacterium | reverse complement strand
GTGCACTGGCGACCACGACTTCGACGTAGCCTCCAACCCCGAGTTTTTACGCGAAGGCTCCGCTGTCGAGGACTTTATGCGCCCCAACAGGGTAGTGCTCGGCGCGCGCACCGAGTCTGCCATAGCGATACTCAAAGACCTGTACAGCCCGCTTTTTCTGCTCGAAACCCCTTTTGTAATAACCGACATAGAGACGGCGGAGCTTGTAAAGTACGCCTCTAACGCGTTTCTGGCGACAAAGATTACCTTTATCAACGAAATAGCCAATATCTGCGAACGGGTCGGCGCTGACGTGAATATGGTCTCGAAGGGCATGGGGCTTGATAAAAGAATCGGCTCCAAATTTCTCCATCCGGGGCCGGGTTACGGAGGTTCGTGCTTTCCGAAAGATACTTTAGCCATTACGCAGGTCGCCAAAGAGTGCGGTTACACCTTTAAGATTGTAGAGACGGTGGTAAAGGCTAACGATGAGCAGCGCCTCTTTATGCTCGAAAAGATTCACAAGATGCTCAGCACCGTTAAGGGCGCTACCGTAGGCGCGCTCGGCCTCGCCTTCAAACCCAATACAGACGATATTCGCGACTCTCCCGCTACGTTTATCGTGCAGAGCCTTATAGACGAGGGGGCGAGGCTCAGGGTCTATGACCCGGCCTCTATGCCAAACGCTATGAAGGAACTGAGCGGCGACATACGTTTCTGCAAAGACCCGTACGAGGTTGCCGAAGGGGCCGACATACTGCTGATTTTAACCGAGTGGAACCAGTTCAGAATGCTCGACATGGGCAGAATAAAGGGGCTGCTCAAGAGCCCGAAACTGATAGATTTAAGAAACGTTTACGTTCCGGCGAGTATGCGCTCCATCGGTTTTGAGTACGACTCCGTAGGAAGGCCCTGATAACGGAACCGCGGCCCGCTGTCTTTGCGCTCGTCCTTATTTATATTGACTATAAGCCGCCCTATAAGGTATTATGATTCACATGTGGAAAAGAGAAAAGAACCGGAAAAAGTCGTGAGTGCAGGCAGAGGCTCTAAAAGGCGGCCTCTATTAAACCAGACCGGTGCCATTACATTATCCACTAAGATATGGCTCTTCTTTATCACTCTCTTCATATACGCCGGATACATTGTTGTACCGCCGTACTTTGCCTATTACATGCTGAAGACCGAGGTAGAGGAGGAGGCCGAACTTGCCGACAAGTTATCCGACGCGACTATGGCCGCAAATATACTGAAGAAAGCCGTTGTATGGGAAGTGCCGATTCGTATTGAAGACATTGTTATCTCGCGCGGTTTGGAGACGATAGATATAAGGCTCGACTACTCGACACAGGTTGAGCCGGTTCCCGGATATGTTAAAGTTATCACCTTTCATATATCCGTTACCGAACAGGTTAAAGAGAGCAGCGGCGTACTCAGATAACATTCTTAGTAACTTTGAGGGCGCCGGTTGGCGGGTGGTAATCACTTGAAGTTCGGGGCAACCTCCGGTACGTTTTTTTAACGCCGCAGCTGATTTCACGAACGTGCAATTTTAGGGTCTATTTTTTGTAAGACCCGCTTT
>JAJRYL010000357.1 GCA_024275855.1 Deltaproteobacteria bacterium | reverse complement strand
CTATTAACAGAGTGCCCCGTTTAAAAATAAGGGAAAGTAAGATGCCGCATAGACCTATGGCAAGCGGGATAAGCTGAAGAAAGAGTCCGTCGGGGCCGTATCCGCGCGGCATAGCCCACCAGAGTTCAAGCGCCGCTACGGTGCTTAGCAGCGCCGCCGTTTTTTTACCGGAGCTTATACCCCGCCTGTTTTTTATAACGATAAGCAGCGCTATAAAAAGAAGTAAAATAGTTACTGCGTGGCTTAGGCCGATTGCGCTTGTAACGTACGGAACTATAACCGGGTCGAAGAGCCGCTCTTTGTTTGAAATCAGTCTTAGAACCGATGGCAGGGCCGCAAAGAGAAGAGCGGATAGAGTGGCGAGAAATGCGAAGATAAAGCAAGTGCGGTTGGCGGACGTTTTTGTTTCGCAAGCTCTGTTTTTGTCCGGTGAAGAGTCTGTTGACCGGCGCGGCAATACGTCTGGTGAAGAGGTAAGCAGTTGCAGCCCGATAGCGCTTGCCGAGCAGAGCGCGAAGACCCACGCGGCGCCGCTCCACCGGGGGCTCCAGGCTTGATCGAAAAAAGGCAGGTGGCCTAACCACAAAAAAGGTCTTACGCCGAAGTTCTTCAGCACAATAGTCGCAGCGAAGGCTAAAAAGAAGATAATCGTAGCGCCTAACCGGATGCTTCTTTTTTTTATAAAATACTTAAGGGTTATTAAAAGCCCGGTAAGCGATAAAAGCGGTAGTATTACGCCTACGCTGCCTCCGAGCCAGTCCCATAGCCCTTTTGTAGCGAAGACCCGGTAAAAACCCCCTGCGATACCCTCTACTTTAACAAGCGCTTCGGGAGTAATGGACGGGTCGGCCGGAATGAGCGTCGCCCCCGGTACGAGGGCCGAGAGCAGCATGCGCCAGTTGGCGGCGTGCTGAAGCCCTACACCAGCGCCCGGCGGGTGCAGGTTGAAGCTCTCTTTCACAAACTCTAAAAAGGGCAGGGTAAGAGGCGCCGAGAGCATAAGCCCGACCACCGCGGCGACAATAGCTTTTAAGAGCAGGCCGGCAAGCAACTTCGGTTTTTTATTGTAGAGTTGAATCGATTGAAAGAGAAAGTAGAGCGCGCCGAGCGAAAGGGCGTAGAGCGCGGCTTCGGGCTGGCCCGCCAAGACGACAAGCGCAAAGGTTATAGCTGTAAAGGCAACATAATACAGGTCTCTTTTTTGTAAAAGTAGTTCTATAGAGAAGAGCAGAAGGGGCAGCGCCATTGCGACGTTTGTAAACTGTTCGAGGGTTAGAAACCAGCTGAAGACCCCGGAGAGCATGTAGAGCAGGCCGCCGAAGAAGGCCGGGATAAAAGAGAGCCCTGCTATGCTTAGAAATAGGTAGGTGAAGAAGGCGGCGATTAAAGGCCTGCCCAAAAGAAATAGGTCGGCAAATGAGGCGGGGCAGATATCTTCTAAAATCTGGTACGGAAATAGGGCGCGTGTAGAGTAGTCTGCCAGAAGCGGGGTTCCGCCCCCCTGGTACGGGTTCCAGAGCGGTAGCTCGCCGCCACGATAGATATTGCCGACTGTTCTGTTTACAGGCCATTCGTAGTAGGCTGGCGTGGCCATATCCACGTTGAAGCTGTTGATTGGCAGACGCATTTTTTGAAAATTCAGCCTGCTCTCTTTTTCGTTAACGGTACTGCCGTACGCTCCGTCGATTATGCCGTGGGGTTGAATGGAGGCCGGGCTGAGGGTTTTACCAGCAAAGATAACCGGCGAGTAAGATATAGCGATTACGATAATGTAGAGCAGAAGGGCGCGGGTATGGAGAGTGCCTGTTTGTGCGGTTTGTACGGACATGTTTTGCGCACTCTTTTTTATGTGCGTGGCAAGATGTAAAGAAGAAGTATTTATTCAGCCGTTAAAAGACCGGGCATCCGTCCGGTGACGAATAGCCGCTCCGTCGAGCCCGGGCCGGAGGTTTGTAAAACCCTCCCGATTTCAGATACTGGCGGTTCGCTCTGTATCCGTAACCCGGTTACTTGCTCCGGTACGACCCGAGGGTCTCTTTGGTGCCCTCGAACGTAGAGAGGGTTATCTTGCTCCACTCCTGTTTCACACGGTAGCCGTTTCTGTTGTTGTAGTACGAGTCGAGCGCTTCGCGAAGTATGGCTGTCATGGAGCCTACATAACTTTTTGTCCTCTGGCGGCCCTCAATCTTGAGCGCCGATATTCCGGCATCGACGAGGTCCGGGATAACGGACAGTACGTTAAGGCTCTCGGGCTCTTCCATGGCGTAGGCGAGCCTTCCGTCGGGCATGACGTAGCGCCCTTTACAGCAGGTCGGGTACGGAGAGTTCTCGGTTGCGCTCAGCCTGTTGAGAACAACGTCGTTTAGCGTAATGTCGAGCCCGTTATTCTCTTTCGCTTTAAAACGGACAAAACGCGACGGAGAGCACGCCCCCTCGGTATTGGTAGAGGCGCCTGTTACGAACGACGACAGGTAACACCTTCCTTCGGTATTTATGCATAAACCGCCGAGCGCGAAGACCTCTATCTCTACGTCGGTATGGCGCTTAAGCTCTTTTATCTCTTCTATAGTG
>JAJRYL010000035.1 GCA_024275855.1 Deltaproteobacteria bacterium | reverse complement strand
GAGAGAAAGAAGAGAAACGATAAAAAGGGCAAAAAAGAGCTTTATTCCATACAGCTTCATTTTTATTATCTCCTGAGTAAAGGTCTTTACAGTTAACAGCATACAGTATCGGTACCGTGGAAAATGTGCTCTGAGTTACAAACGCAACAGCCTTCGCCTACTCCTTCAGGCCAAGCACATCCTGCATGTCGTACTGGCCGTTCTCTTTGCCCGCAAGCCACAGGGCCGCCTTTACCGCGCCTACCGCAAAGGTCTGGCGCGACGAAGCCTTGTGCGTAATCTCTATCCGTTCTCCGGGCCCGCCGAGCAGTACGGTATGGTCGCCTACTATATCGCCCGCGCGAATCGTCTGTATACCGATCTCGCCCGGTTTTCTCTCTCCTATTATTCCCTTGCGTTCGTAAACCGCCACCTCTTCGAGATTGCTTCCGAGCGCGTCGGCCACCACCTCTGAGATACGGATGGCGGTACCGGAAGGCGCGTCTTTTTTTTGCCTGTGGTGCGCCTCTATAATCTCGATATCGTAGTCGTGCCCGACCTTCGAGACAGCGTCGTACACAAGCTTTAAGAGCAGGTTTATCCCCACGCTCATATTAGGCGCGAGCACGAGACGCACCTTTTTGGAGAGTTCCTTAATATGTTCCCGCTGCTGGTGCGAAAACCCGGTTGTGCCCACTACTATGGCCTTACCGAGGCGGGCGGCGTCTTCAATATTTTTTAACGTTGACTCTGGTGAGGTAAAATCGATTATCACATCGGCCTCTCCGAACGCGATATCCCTGTTGTCCGTTATACGGATACCGGCGTGTCCGGCTCCCGCGACCTCTCCGGCGTCGTGCCCGACCATTAAGGAGCCCTCGCGCTCAAGAGCGCCCGCAAGCTTTACTTCGCCGTTTGGCTGTACGGCGTTTATTATCGCCATTCCCATTCTTCCAGCCGCACCGGTTATCGCTACCTTTATCATCTTTTACCCCTTTATTAGATCGAGCCCGTAAGTATTCAGCGCCGATACAAGTGCGGCCCTCGTACTCTCTTCCATTGTCACAAGCGGCAGCCTGAACTCTTCGGCGCACTGGCCGAGAAGCGCCAAAGCTGTCTTTACCGGCAAAGGATTCGTCTCTAAAAACATTACCCTGTGCAGCGCACAAAGCCTGTAGTGAAGCTCGCGGGCGCCTTTTAAGTCTCCTGAGAAGAACCGGCTTACAAGCAACGCCATCTCGTGCGGAACTATATTCGAAGTAACGGATATAACCCCGTGCGCCCCTATCGAGAGCATAGGCAGCGTAACCGCGTCGTCTCCTGAAAGTATTATAAAGTCTTCGACAGAGTACTCGATAACGTCGCTTACCTGCGCTAAATCTCCCGTCGCCTCTTTTACGCCTATAATGTTTTCAAGCTCGGAGAGGCGTGCCACTGTTTCGGGCGCCATATTCAGCCCCGTGCGCCCGGGTACATTATAGAGAAAGAGCGGCAGGTCAACAGACTCGGAAATCTTCTTGTAATGTTCGTACAGACCCTTTTGCGACGGCTTATTGTAATACGGCGTTATCAGAAGCGCCGCGTTGGCTCCGGCCTTTTCCGCGCTCTTGGTCAACATCAGGCTCTCGGACGTAGAGTTTGAACCGGTTCCGGCCACAACCGGCACCCTGCCCCCGGCCCTCTCTATCGTAAGCTCTATAACACGGCTATGCTCTTCGTAACTGAGCGTAGCGCTCTCGCCAGTGGTTCCGCACGGCACAAGCCCGTTTATGCCGTTCTCTACCTGAAAATCCACCATAGCGGCCAGAGCGTCCGTATCGACCCTGCCCTCTTTGAAAGGCGTGACCATTGCCGTCAACGCACCTCTTATCATCTTTTAAACCCTCCTCCGCCACACTTAAAATAGTCGTTAATAGAGTAATTAATCGAATAGAGAAAGTTGAAAAAAGAACTCTCTTCTATATAAACAAGCCGTACCTGCTTAACGGGCCGCCGTATATAAGTCGAAGACCGGAACAGATTTGACAAATATTACCGGGTTTAAAAGAACCGGCAAACGGATACCCCCCGGCAAACGGCGGATATCAAAATTAAAAAACTACGGACGGACAATATGCTCCTGCCGGAAAGCGGCCCCGTACGGATTTAAAAAAACCCGAAAAGAGATATAAGGCCCTGTGCGGATTTAAAAGAACCGGCAAACATATATGCGGCCCCGTACAGATTTAAAAAAACCTGCACACATATATAAGGCCCCGTACGGATTTAAAAAGCCCACAAACATATATGTAAACCCTGTTCTTATATAACGGCCCCTTGCGGTAAACCGGCTCTTATTATAACAGAACGAGAGGGGTTCTGCGTGCTCTTGCGCTACCGGCTCTCAGATGTCTATCGAACCTGTAAAGACCTCGGTTGCCGGGCCGGTCATGTAGACCCGCCCGTCTTTACCAAGCTCAATAGAAAGCCTGCCGCCTTTTAAATCTACGCTGACCTTGCGTCCGGTAAGCCCGAGGCTGTTCGTTGCCACTACAGCGGCGCAAGCGCCCGTGCCGCACGCAAGCGTCTCTCCGGCTCCACGCTCCCATACGCGCATCTTTATGCGGCTTTTAGAAAGTATTTCTATAAACTCCACATTCACCCTTTGGGGAAAAAATGGGTTCTTCTCGATAGAAGAGCCATACTTCTCTACCCCGAATGTATCGACACTCTTCACCACTACAACCGCGTGCGGGTTACCCATAGAGACACACGTTATCTTCAGGCTCTTATCCGCCGCCTTAATGGCGCGGTTTTTTATAATACCGTCCGCCCTGACGGGAATGGCCCGGCCTTCAAGAATAGGCTCGCCCATATCCACACGCACAAGGTCGCCGCAAGACTCGGGGCGGATAATACCGGCCATTGTCTCAATCTCTAAAACGGCCTTGCGAGAGAGCCTGCGCCGCCAGATATAAGCCGCGAGGCAGCGTATGCCGTTGCCGCACATCTCGACCTTGCCGCCGTCGCTATTGTATATCTCCATCTTAAAGTCTGCGATGCGGGATTTTTTTAAGATCAGCGCCTGATCAAAACCGATACCGAACCTGCGAGAAGAGATAGAGGCCATTAAAGATGCGACCTTGGGAACGCTCTTCTCCCTGCAATCGATTACAATAAAGTCGTTGCCGAGACCGTGCATCTTGGTGAATTTAAGTTTCATTCTCTTTCCGGGTAACCTCTAAATATTTTGTCCCTGAATTATTCTGAGACGAAAAAGAAAGAATGCGATTTTTCTTTTTCTCACCCGATCAAGAACTTACAGTTCTTGATCGGGACGGCATTTCCCTGTGTCGCACGAAGGTCTGAATAAATCAGACCTTCCTTAAAGCCTTCTGCGTCCTGTTGGCAAAAAAGCTGCCACCCGTTTTTTACTTTACCTTTTTCTTAAAGAGGTTCTTCCGAGCGGCCCGTATGACCATAAAGTTGCATGGCCCGTTTTTACCTGCGCTTTTTTTAAAGACTGTTTTTTCTCTGCTGTCTATATAACTTCAGAACCGAAGCTGCCTGTTTTTAATTAAGCTCTCTTTTTACTCTACCTTTTTCGCTCCGCGCTTCACGCTCTTCTTCTTGGCCGTACCGCTCATTTCGAGCCTTGCGTGTTCGCCCCTAATAAGATCGGAGAGGCTCTCTCTTTTTCTAATAACCTCAAACTCTTTGCCGACCACCATAACCTCAGCAGGCCTCGGACGCGAGTTATAGTTGCTCGCCATTGTGTATGCGTAGGCTCCGGCGCTTTTAACGGCAAGCAGTTCGCCCGGTTCTACCGCCTCTATCAACCTGTCTTTCGCAAGAAAGTCTCCGGACTCGCAGATAGGCCCGACAATGTCGGCCTTTACCCTGCCCCTGCCCTTTGGCCTTACCGGCTCGATAGCATGGTAAGAGCCGTAGAGGCTCGGTCGAGCAAGGTCGTTCATTCCCGCGTCTACGACTACAAACCTTTTCCTGCCCGACTCCTTGGTATATAAAACCTTTGCAACAAGTATACCGGCGTTTCCGACCATAACCCTGCCCGGCTCGAAGATAAGCGTAACGTCGAGACCGCGTGTCGCCTCAATAACCTCTTTAGCGTAAACCGACGGGTGGGGCGGGGACTCCGTATCGTAGGTAATGCCGATACCGCCGCCTATGTCGAGGTACTTTATCTCAACTCCGGCCTTGCGGAGTTTCGCTATCAGTTTTTTAATCTTTTCGAGCGCCGCAACAAACGGGGCCACCGTTGTCAACTGAGACCCTATATGGCAGTCGATACCTACCGCCTTTGTATTCTTTAAAGAGGCGCGCGCAAAAGCGTACTCTTTAACCGCATCTTTGACACAGATGCCGAACTTGTTCTCTTTTAGCCCGGTCGAGATATAGGCGTGCGTCTTCGGGTCTACATCAGGATTAACTCGAATAGAGAACGGCGCTACAGTCTTTAAACGCTTTGCGATCCTGTTAATAGCGCGCAACTCCTGCGGGCTCTCGACATTGAACATCAGTATCTTCTTCTTTATCGCAAACTCTATCTCTTCATCCGTCTTG
>JAJRYL010000356.1 GCA_024275855.1 Deltaproteobacteria bacterium | reverse complement strand
TTTATGATAAATATTTTAATGGGATTGACACCGATCAGGGCCGCTACTTTTTTTATTGTCAGCCTTTTAGGCATGCTGCCGGGTACCGTTGTTTATGTTTACGCGGGTACGCAGCTTGGCGAACTTGAATCGCTCTCCGATATACTCTCTCCATCGATGCTTTTGGCCTTTGTGCTGCTCGGCCTCTTTCCGCTTGTCGCTAAAAAGAGCATAAATTTTTTAAGGGTACGAAAAGACGCGTAAGTTGGTATCGGTATGCCACTCTTTTTTGGTTTCGGCAGGGTGCCGCTCGCTTGCAATGTCGGGGCGCATGGTGTTGAATAAGATTGTTAGGCCGCTTACAGTTTTGTTTCCGTATAGGTGTTAAGCTTTACCTGGCATGCTTCTTTTACCGGTCTGTTCCGAAGCTTAAGCCGGGTAGATAACCGCCTTGCAGTATGGTATCGGGGTTGAGTAATTTTTTCAGAGGCCGCACATATCCGTACGGTAATAACAGGGCAGAGAGCTTTTGCGATTTATGGGCGGAAATGGCGCAAGTGTCCGAGGCGGCAATAAAATTTCTTAAAAAAAGTATTATGGAGAATATTGATGGAACTCTTTGAGTCTGTTCTTAGCAAGCACAATATCGTGCTTGAGCGCGGCGTCTTTACTACCTTGCAGGTGAATATAGGCAAGCTCTGTAATCAGCAATGCCTGCACTGCCATGTAGAGGCGGGGCCTAAGCGTTTGGAGAATATGGAGCGTAAAACAGTAGACCGCCTTATTGAGCTTCTCTCGAACGACGCTCAGATCGAGACGGTTGATATTACCGGCGGTGCGCCTGAGCTTAACCCCCATTTCCGCTATTTTGTAAAGAGCGTGCGCAAGATGGGTAAAGAGGTGATAGACCGCTGTAACCTCACCGTTCTTTCAGAAAAGGGGCAGGAGGGTACGGCGGAGTTTTTAGCGGGTGAAGGGGTGCAGGTAGTCGCGTCGCTGCCCTGTTATCTGAAAGAGAACGTAGAGGCTCAGCGCGGGCACGGTTCCTTTGCCCTCAGCATAGCGGGACTTCAAAAACTGAACGGCTTCGGTTACGGCAAAGAGGGGTCGGGGCTGATACTAAATATTGTTTATAACCCGGTAGGTGTTCATCTTCCTCCGGAGCAGGCCGCTCTTGAAGCAGACTACAGAGCCAACCTGCAAAAGTACGGTATAGAGTTCAACCACCTCTTCACCATTACAAATATGCCGATAAAGCGCTACGCCGAGGCCCTTGAGAAAGGCGCAAGCAAGAGAGAGTATCTGCGCCTGCTTATAGATAATTTCAACCCGCAGGCGGCAACCGAGGTTATGTGCAAGACGCTGCTCTCGGTCGGCTGGAACGGGCAGTTATACGACTGCGATTTTAATCAGATGTTGGAGATTCAGCTCAATTTGCGCTCGCTCGATATATGGGAGATCGAGCGTTTTAAAGATGTCGGTTCCGGTATTTCCGTTGCCGACCACTGCTTCGGCTGTACCGCCGGTACCGGCAGTTCGTGCTCGGGGGCGCTTGTGTAAGGTCTGCTTTCCGTACTCTCTTTCGCACTGTTTTTTACTTAAGAGACGTGCGGTCGCTTATAATACCTGTTACCGTTAGATATAAGGTGCGGCACATGGTTACACTCTCTATAGTGGTTCCTCTGGCCCCGGATGAGCGCGCGTGGCATGCCCTTTTAGAGAGTCTTGCCGGTGGGCTCAACGAGTTGCCCTCTGAGTTTACTGATGACGAGGTGGAGCTGCTTTTTGTAAGCGCTAAAGATGCTGAACCTCTGCACCTGCCTTCTATCTTGTCCGGCAGAGCCGTTAGTTGTGTTACCGCAGGGCCGGGCAGGGCAAGGCACTTGAATGCCGGAGCAAAAGCGGCTAAAGGTCTTTTTATCTGGTTTCTGCACGCGGATTCAATACTCGATAACGGAACATTGCCTCTACTGCTCGGCGCCATACGCGCGTACCCGGAGAGCCTCCTCTTTTTCGATCTCGCCTTTTCTACCGACGCCACATGCCTTACAAGATTAAACGCGCTCGGCGCACGGTTTCGGTCCAACAGGCTTAAGGTTCCTTTCGGCGATCAGGGTTTGTGTCTGGAAAAGGCTCTTTTCGACCGCCTTGGCGGTTTTCCTGAGGATGTAACGTATGGCGAAGGTCATCTCTTTGTCTGGAAGGCCCGCAGGCACGGGGTCGAAATTCGGGCAACCGGAGGCAGGCTCTATTCGAGCGCCCGCAAATACAGGTCGAACGGCTGGCTGAAGACTACCCTTGTACATCAATACTTATGGATAAAACAGGCCTTGCCGGAGTGGAGAAGGCTTAAAGCGGAGCGTAAAGCATGAGGCCTGGCGCGCTCGCTATATTCGCTAAAACTATCGGCCTCTCGCGGGTTAAGACACGCCTCGCTATTTCTACGGGCACTCTTTTCGCACAAGAGTTTTACTCTTTAAGTCTCGGGGCGGTTGAAGAGGTTGCGGCTGCCTTGCGTACTGAGACCGGGGGGGCGGTAATACCGTACTGGGCGGTAGCGGAAGAGGCTGGGAGAAGGCACGTCAGGTGGAACTCTTTTCCGGTTATCAGTACAGGCGATGGCGGGCTCGGGCCCAGGCTTCATACGGTATATAGCGGAAGGCTCAAAGAGCACGGTTATGTGATGATGATAGGAACGGACAGCCCGCTGCTTACTCCGGCTCTTTTAAAAGAGGCAATGCTCAAGTTATCGGCCTTTCCGGACTCTGCTGTTATCGGCCCGTGCCCGGACGGCGGTTTCTATCTTTTTGCCGCAAGGATCCCGGTTCCCGAAAACGTCTGGACGTCCGTTGAATACAGCGCGCGAAGCACCCTTAAAGAGCTTACCGGTTCTTTGAAAAGGGCCGGCATAGTGGTTCGTCTGATCCGAGAGCTTGGAGATGTCGATACAGTAGAGGATCTGCCCGCGCTGCTTGGCGGGTTGAGAGAACTTGAGAAAAGGCTGCCGGAGCAGGAGAGGCTCTACCGGTGGCTGCACAAGCATCATAAGGTCTTTAAGCCATAAGCCCGAAGCCCCGCAGGGTTAGAGCGGCGCCGCGGTGCAGGCCTGCACCGCTAAAAAATTTTGCCCATGTTGTCGTCGTGAATCTGCTCAAACTCTCTATGATGCTCTTTAAAGAGTTCAAGAAGGGTGGGGTCGAAGTCTCCGGGCTCTGTTCTCCCGTCGCCCTCTGTTATTATCCTTACCGTCTTCATATGCTCAAACGCCTCTTTGTACGGCCTCTGGCTTCTTAGAGCGTCGTACTGGTCGGCCATGCTTACTATTCGTCCGCCGATATGGATATCTGTTCCTTTAAGTCCGGCCGGATAACCGTTTCCTCCCCACTTTTCATGGTGTGAGAGCGCGATTTTCCGCCCCATCTTCAGGTACTTGGATGCCGCGTCTTCCAATATCTTCGCTCCGGCCTCGGTATGGGTCTGCATAAGGTAGAACTCCGCTTTGCTGAGCGGGCCCTGTTTTAAAAGAATGTCCAGAGGAATAGCGACTTTGCCGATATCGTGCAGAGGGCTTGCGTGGCGTATAATATCCGTATCGGTCTCGCTCCAGCCGAGTTCCTGCGCTACAAGGGCGCAGTAAAGACCTACACGGCTGATATGGTGGGCCGTCTCCAGATCCTTGAATTCCGAAACCACTGTAAGGCGTTTTATCGTATCCATGTAACCCTGGCGCAGTAGATCGTTGGTGGTGTCTAACTGCACGAGCGCGCGTTGCAGCTCTATTGTCTTTTCATGAACTTTTTCCGTAAGAAGCCTGTTATGTTCAGAGAGAAGCTTTTTGTATTTTTTTATCTTAAGCTGGTTCTGTACCCTTATAGACAGCTCCGACTGATCAAACGGTTTTGCTATAAAATCGTCGGCATCGGCCTCAAGCCCCTTTGCCCTTGAGTCTATATCCGATATCGACGACATTATGATAACTGGAATCGATTTGGTTTTCTGGCCGTCCTTTATAGCTTTGCATGCCTCAATTCCGTTCATGTTAGGCATTTTAATATCAAGCAGTATTACGTCGGGCAGTTGCGTCTGCGCTTTTTTTACCGCCTGCGCGCCATCTGTAGCGGTTATAACGCCGTATCCTAACTTTCTCAACAGGGTTTCGAGAATATGCAGGTTTTCCGCAATATCGTCCGCTATAAGAATTTTTATTTCTTCTTCCATAGAATTCCTCATTTTTTAAGGTACACTTATTAAAGAGTATACTATATTAACGAAAAACTTTAAAATAAATTCATTTTGCATTTCGAGTTGTTTGCAAACGGAACGGATATAAAATAAGGTATTAATAACAGGCCTGTCTCTGTTATCTATTCCTGTACTTGAGTTGCGTAAAGTTTTAGGGCCTGAATTAAACGGAAGAACAGATGGGTATACTTGTTGTAGACGATTCAAAAGACTTTCGGCTCCTTATGGAAAAGATGCTTAAAAAAGGAGGGTATTTAACGCTCTTTTTTGCCGATTCCGCCGAGAAGGCGTTTGAGATGCTCGGGTTGGATAGCAGAAAGGAGGCCGTTAAAGGGATAGATCTTGTACTTATGGATATAACCATGAAAGGAGTAGACGGCATAGAGGCTACCCTGAGGATAAAGGCCGTGCCCGCGCTCTACGACATACCGGTAATAATGCTGACGGCGGACTCCGAGCGTTCTTCGCTCGATGCGGCCTTTAAGGCCGGAGCCAACGATTATGTCGTAAAGCCGCCCGGTAGCGTTGAGCTTAATGCCAGGGTTCGAAGCGCCCTTAAGCTTAAGTACGAGATAGATGCGAGAAAAGAGGCGGCCAATGAACTGCGCAAGCTCTCTTATGTGGTGGAGCAGAACCCGGCGCCAATAATGATATTAAATACGGAGCGGCGTATAGAGTACGTAAACTGGGCCTTTACCGAGGACCTCGGTTACCTTCCCGAAGACATACTCGGTGGTGGTACCAAGGTGTTGGAGTCCGGTGTTCATACTGAAGAGTTTTATGCTGAGTTGTGGGAGACGCTCAGTTCCGGCAGGGTCTGGCGCGGTGATATCTGTCTTAAGCGTAAAGACGGCAGGAGCGTATGGCAGTTGCAGAGTTTAATACCTGTCAGGGGGGAAGACGGCCACATATCGCACTTTGTTGCGGTTAAAATAGACGATACGGAACGCAGGCTTGCTGAAGAGGCGTTGAGGCAAAGAGAGGCCGAACTGCACGATCTCACCCTCGCTATGTCGGATCTTGAAGACAGGGAGCGCAAAAATTTTGCCGAGATGCTGCACGAGGATATCGGCCAGAACCTTGCTACCATGCAGATGAGCGTTACCAACAGGCTGCCTGTAGAGAAAAGTTCCGGTGAGGAAGGGTCTGCGGTTGAGGCGAGTGAAGCGCGGCGCGAGTTTCTTCTTCTGCTCGATACACTGTTAAAATCCACCATAAAAGCGACCCGCACGCTTACCTCGGAGATATACCCGTCTGTTCCGTATGGCACGGGTATGGTTGACGCAGCGCAGTGGTACGGAACCCTGTTTTTGAAACAGAGCGGGGCAAAGCTTGCGATAGATCTCGACCCCGGTTTCGACCGCCTTGGCGATACGGTTAAAGAGAGGCTGCTGCGTGTAATTCGCGAGTCTTTTCAAAATATTATGAAGCACGCCAACGCCTCGTTGGTCGATGTTTCGGGAACCCTGTCTGAAGAGGGCCTTGTTTTGAGCGTAAAAGACAACGGGGCCGGTTTCTCTTTTGAGAGTATCAGGGGGAAGAAGGGCAGGGGCATAGGAACCCTGTTGATGCGCGAAAGAATAAGTGAGCTTGGCGGTACCCTGCGTATAGATTCGGAGCCGGATTCGGGTTGCGCTGTTGTGGTTCGGCTTGCCGCCGGCAAGCTCTATTCCTGATAGCGGCTGTGGTTTTTTAATTTACATGTGCGTATAAAACAATATTGAGAGGTTTCGTTATGGAAAATGTCAAAATTGTAATAGCGGACGATCATGAGCTTTTAAGAGACGGGTTAAAGGCGACGCTGGCGGGTGTCGAGGGTTACGTTGTGGTGGGTGAGGCAACCAACGGAACAGACGCTATGAGCCTGGTGGAAGAGCTTAAGCCCGATATCGTGATAATGGATGTTACTATGCCGGGGCTCGACGGCATCTCGGCCACGAAACGGATAGCCGAGGATTTTTCGCCAACCAGGGTTATAATACTCTCTATGCACGAAGAGGGTATCTACGCGGTCAACGCGTTCAAGGCCGGGGCAATGGCCTATGTGTTAAAGGGAACGGCTGCCGTAGAGGTGCTGTTGGCGATAAGGGAGGTTATGAAGGGGGCGAGGTACGCGAGCCCTCCGGTCGCCAACGAGCTTTTAAGCAGTTTTGTCGATATTTTGCAAAAAGATATGCCGATAGACCCCATAGATACCCTTACCGCGAGAGAGAAAGAGGTATTGAAACTCATAGCGCAGGGAAATACCAACAGGGTTATCGGCGAGTCTCTATTTATCGCCCTTTCCACGGTCAAGACTCACAGAGTTAACATAATGACCAAACTCGACGTGCATGACGTAGCCGGCCTTACGAGGGTTGCTATAGAGAAGGGGCTGGCCTGAGAGGCCCCTTCTTGTGCTCACTCTCTTGAAAATCCACTCTCTTGTGTTCCGTCACAATTAAAATCCTTTAAAATCAAGCTGTTATAGCTACAAACCTTCTTT
>JAJRYL010000355.1 GCA_024275855.1 Deltaproteobacteria bacterium | reverse complement strand
TTTCAGCTCCGCGTCAAAAGCCGGCCGGTTAGAACTGCTTCAGCGAGTCGTGGAGTTGTTAAAGACTTAAGGGCGTCTGGTTGTTACTTTAAAAAGAGACGGGTTGGACACGGATTAAGGCCGGAGCGGTTTTTTTTGTTTACCGGAGAAAGATTGGTATGGGACACGATGTAGAGATAACAGGGGCCGCTTACGGCGGCTCCTTTGTCGGCAGAATAGAGGGCAAGGTTGTTTTTGTTCCCTTTACGGCAACCGACGAGGTAGTGAGCGTAGTAGTTGTTGAAGAGAAGAAGAGCTTTTCTACCGGTAGCGTTATAGAGGTTCTAAAAGAATCCGAACTTAGGGTGAAACCAAAGTGCCCGGTATTTGGCAGTTGCGGCGGGTGCAGTTATCAGCATCTTGAGTACTCTGAGCAGGTGCGTGTTAAAGAGGCCATTTTGCTCGACTCGTTAAAACGGATAGGCTCTATTGTACCTGAGAGTGTAGAGCCTGCCATAGGCGCCTCGGAGCCGTACGGATACAGAAGCAGGGCGCGTATTCATATTGAGAGAAACAGGTGGGGGTTTTATAAGTTAAACAGCAATGAAATAGTAGATATAGAAAGCTGTCCCCTGTTCGACCCGTTGCTCAATACTCTATTTAAGGCCATGAAGAGACTTATTATCGAAAGGCCTGTTCCCGGACTGTACGAACTTGAGATAGGGTGCAGCAGGCAAGAGGGGCTCTCTATTGCGCGTTTTTATCTCGACGGAAAGTCGGATTTCGATTTCAACGGACTGCTTTCAAGCATTGACGGGCTAAAGGGTATTGAGATTTATTTAAAGACAGGCGGCAGGCTCGGCAGCACGTCTGCTAAATTTTTTGCGGCGTTTGGAGACACGCTCTCTTCATATACGGTCAGAGGCGTTACCCACTTGGCGCCTCTCGGGGTCTTTACCCAGTCCAATACCGTAGAGAATGAGCGTTTGATAGAAACGGTTCTGCGCTTTGCGACAGAAGGGCAAGAGGAGGGGCGCGCGCCTTTAGCCGTTGATCTCCATTGCGGTTCAGGTAATATAACCCTTGCGCTCGCATCGTCTTTCGAGTCTGTCGTAGGTGTCGAATCGAATGCCGCCGCAGTTACCGCCGCTAAGAATAACGCTGAGGCGAATGGCGCGACGGGAGTAGAGTTTGTTCGCTCAGAGGCGGCGTCATGGTTGACCGCCGGGGCTCTTAACCGTGAAGAGTTGTCGGGGGCGGTGGTTGTGCTCGACCCGCCGCGCGGAGGGGACCGGGCTGCGGCGCGCGCCCTCGCGCAGTTGAAACCGGCGCGTATACTGTACGTGTCGTGCTCGCCGCCTACACTCGCAAGAGACTTGCAGGCCATTGGGGCCAGGGGTTACAAGTGTAAAAAAGTCGTTCTTTTGGATATGTTTCCGCAGACGTACCACATGGAGAGTATTGTGGTTATGGAACGGGTGGATTGAGTATTTATTGAAGAACCGGAAGGAGAGGGAAGAATGGCAGAACTGCCTATAATTGAAGAGCTTAAGGCTGAGCTTAAGAAGGTGGAGCGTGAACTTAGAGTGGACTGTCCGCTGGAACTGCGTACCGCGGCGGCTCATGGCGACTTGAGCGAAAACGCCGAGTACGATGCCGCCAAACAGCGCCAGAGTTTCTTACAGGCCAGAGCGGGTCACCTGTCGAGCAGGATAACAATGCTGTCGTCTATAAACATAGACGACATACCGAGAGACAGGGCCGGTTTCGGCTCTAAGATAAAACTTATAGACCTGAATACCGATGCTGAGGTAGAGTACGAACTGGTTACACCCGAAGAGGTGGACCCGCGTAACGGAAAGATATCCGTAAGTTCTCCGATAGGCGCAGCGCTTTTAAATAAGACCGAAGGCGATGAGGTAATAATAAAACTTCCCACAGGCACCAAAGAGTACGAGGTAACAGGCATAAAGACTTTGCATGAACTTCTGTAAGCAGGCAATAGGGCTTGTGTTACGTTAAGGTCGATACAGTGCTAACAAGTGTAAAGGTTGTAAAGACACTAAAAAGGAGCTACGAATATGTTTTCTTATTTAAAGTCTTTAGGTAAGTTTTTAGCGGTACTGTCTATCTTTCTTTTTTCAGCGGGATTTGCAGGGGTCGGTTATACGTATGCCTCGGGTGGCGCGCACTGGGGATACGGCGCAGAGTCTGAGTCCGGGCCCGAGCATTGGGGAGACCTTTCACACAAGTTTGTGACGTGTAAGGAGGGAGTGAGGCAGTCTCCTATAGATATAATAGGGGCAACTGACACAAAGCTTGCCGATATCGAGTTTCATTATCTGCCTACCAAACTCAATATAGTCAACAACGGCCATACAATAGTTGTCAATTATACTAAGGGCAGTTATATAGTTGTGGGTAAAGAGAAGTACAAGCTGTTGCAGTTTCATTTCCATACTCCGAGCGAGCACACAGTTGGCGGGCTTCCGGCTGTGATGGAAATGCACCTCGTGCATAAGTCGAACCGCGGCAAGCTTGCGGTTGTGAGCGTGCTCTTTAGAACCGGAGCGGAGAACGTAAACTTTGAGCCGGTATGGGCCAACCTTCCAGATAAGGCCGGACAGAAGAAGTCGCTCGGAAAAAAGATAAACGTTATGGACCTTATGCCCGAGAACAAAGCCTACTACGCCTATAGCGGTTCGCTTACAACGCCTCCCTGCACGGAAGACGTTAAGTGGCATGTGCTAAAAACTCCTCTTGAGATTTCAAAAGGCCAGCTTAAGGCAATAGAGACAATACTCGGGGCCAACAACAGACCTGTTCAGCCTCTTGGAGCACGCAAGCTTAAAGAGTAGCTTTAGATTCGTACTGTTCTGTTTTCGGGTCTGCGGTTCGGCTCTTTAATGCCGCAGACCCGCTACGGGTCTTTCATCCTTTTTTTAAAGGAGCGTTTCTATTATGGATAAGTCCTTTATCTTCGCCCTGTTGACGGCTCTTATCTGGGGGTTTGCCCCGGCTCTTGAAAAGATGGGGCTCTCCGGCAAGATAGACCCGTTTGCCGCGGTCGTTATACGAAATATCCCTGTGGCGATAATAGGGCTTGCCGGATTGGTTATGGTCGGAAGAGCCGGTTCCGTAACCGCTATAGATACTAAAAGCCTGCTCTTTCTTATTGCCGGCGGGCTTGTTGCCGGCCTTATCGGACAGTATACCTTTTATTCGGCCTTAAAGGCCGGCCACCCCTCTGTGGTTGTTCCTATAACAGCTACCTACCCGCTTGTAGCGATGACAATATCGGTTCTCTTTCTTGGCGATGCGTTTACATGGCAGAAATTCGCCGGTATCCTGTTTGTTGTAACCGGGGTTATATTTCTTAAGTAGTTTTATAATTATCCCGGTGATTATAAAATGACGGTGTTAGATTTTCGGGGTTTGCCCACGGTTCTTTTACGGGAATCGTTCTCATAATCAGCGGGTCGCAGGTTCGGCCATTTTGCACGATAGCAAAATGGAATATCCACGTCCCAAGGCGTGGATACTAAAAGGGTCGAGTCCAGGGACGGACGAGATAACCCTCTCCCCGCTACCAAGAAAATATATACAGGTCAGGCACTTACGTTCCAGTCGCTTGGCCTGTATTTTTTTGTCTGCCTGACTGTGACGAACAGAACTTGGCAAGTTTTTTAAAAAAAACTGGTATCTCCTGTTATCTGTGCCTCTGTCATCCTCTTTTTTACGTCTTCGTTATAGAGCAAGGACTTATCAACAGTTACAGTCTTGAAGATTGCCTTATAGTCTCCTTGGCTGATCTTATCAAGCAGCACCAGAATCGTAGACTGAAAGGCCAATTGCGAGAAAGTATAGTTAAGACCACCGGCTACAGTGCTTATGCCTTCAGACTCGGCAAACGCCCGTAACTCTTTTTCAGTTAGATCAATCGGTTCACCTTCCAGAAATGAACAAAATATCCGTACTAATATAGAGTAGGCAGTGCTAAACAGGTCTCTATTTTCTATGTCTGTTAGATCGGTTGTGAGTGTGAGGTTGGGCTTTGCAGAAAGAGCGTCCAGCTTGGTTGAATGATTTTCTGCATCAACGTGGGTAATAATCTGTTGATGAAGATTTCATAACCTTGGTGACAAAGGGGGACGTCATGGCACGGACAAGCGCGCTGTAGTTCAATTGGAAGACCACTTCTGCGCCGACCGATAGCTCAAAGCAGTCAGTCTCCAGTATGAGGTGGTCACTACTGGCTCCCATGACCTCGATTCCGATAGGTGCTTGCAGGCCGGACGGGTCAATATCCTGCTGTCCGACAGCAAGAATGGCTTGTGTTACCAGACCCCGGTCTGTGACTGGTGGAGCCTCACCGAACGCGTTTTGCGCGATCCTGCCCGATGGTTTCGATGGTTTACTCTTTGCTTCGATCACTTCGGCACACAGCGTGATCGCATCGGTATGCAGTCCGTCGATAGGTTGCCTATGAAGGGTTTCGCATCCAAGAAGGATCGCTTCACCAAGGCGGAGATCGTTGATCCGGCCAATCTTTGCGCCGCTCAGCGCCCACTCTATATTGGCAGAGTTCCCTCCCGATACAATCTCTACCGTAAGCCCTAATGTCGCCTCGATAGAGTCCGCAAGCTCAGATAGTATTGCCATATTGTCGCCATCAGGAGAGACTCCACTACGGCATGCGAGGTTGGTGCCGATACCTTTAAACACGATATTCGGCAAGCTAAGCGTCTTTCGTACGGTCTGCATCAGGTCATCCGGCATGATTCCTTCACGCAGGTCTCCAAGTTCAACCATGAGAATCACCCCGTGATTACGATCTGCCTTTTGGGCTTCGAACGAGAGTTTTTGGATAACCGCGATTTCGGTGTTGCAGCTTACATCGGCATGTCTGACGACCCGTTTCGCCTGACTCAGCATCGGTGAACGTATCAGTGTCATCGATGCAGGAACGTGTGCAAGCCGCATCGCTTCAATATTTTCGATGCGCGAGTCCCCAAGTCTTTTTACCCCTGCTTCAAGCAACGCAACGGCAATCTCAGCGGAGCCGAGGGTTGCCTTGGTCACGCCGGTCACCGAGATACCATGCTTGCCAAGGCGCTCAACCAGTATGCGGGCGTTATGACATATTTTGTCGAGGTCGATTCCAAGCCGCGGGGCGGTCATAATATACTGAGCGTCTGTTTATTCTTGAGATTTGGGAAGGCAGCCAGAACCATTTTTACCAGACGTTCGGGCGACCGGGTCAGTGCATCTGTGACTGGAATACCGAGTTCCTGCTCATACTGTGTGATTGCTGCACTCACTTCTATGTCACTCATCTGCTCGTGGTTAATCGTCAGGCCGATGATTTTTGTCTCCGCGAAGGTCTCTATAAGATTGATTTCACTGGCTGGTGTCGGCATCGCCATTTTTTTAAAGTCGCAGCGTACGCTGCGCCGCGGGGCATGCTGTAAGATAACGCCGTTGGGGCAACTTCCGCGGAGGATAAAGGAGGTGGAGGAGAAGGCAGGATGACTAAGAGCGCCTTGCCCTTCGACAATGATGACATCGGGGCTCTCGATTTCGAACGCTGTGACGATGGTCGCTTCCAGTTCTCCAGCGCAGAATTGTGACGGTACGGCGTCGAGCGCAACCCCGTAGCGTGCGCCCTGCATTAAACCGGTCTGACCGGTACCGATCATCACTGTTTTGATCCCCGACTCATTGAGGGCACTGGTAATTATGTTGGCCGTTGTGCGTTTGCCGATAGCGCAGTCGGTTCCCAATACGGCGATAACCGGGCAGGTGACTTCGGCGATCCGACCGCTGAACATCTGTAGATCTTTTTTGTCGCGGGGTTTTCTGACATCGATTATCTCAACATTGCTGGCGAGACATTCTGCGGCAAAAACAGGATCATCATTCAGGAATTCATGCAGGCCGTTGACGATATTCATACCGTGGCTCATCGCCTCAAGCACTAGGCCACGCTCGTGCTTCGAGAGCATGCCGCTTGATGGTGCCATACCGTAAATAAAGAAGTCGGGTACCGAACCGGCCTGCGCCAGTGCGTCGGCGAGATCGCGGCAAATGGGAATCGCGTTCGGCTTGTTGTCGAGGACCATGCCGGTATCAAGTCCAGCTCTTTCACTATCGATAACCGAAAGGATCTTATATTTCTCTGAGCTCCTGATCAGACCGTTGGCGGTTTTGCCGTCAATCTTGCCAAAATTAGCCTCACAATAGACGATCGCGGTGGCGACACGCGGCTTGTCTTCCGTGGCGCGAAATGGTAAGGTTTTCACCTCTTGTTTTTGTGCAACAAATTTGAGTGTGTGTGCAGACGCGGTCGAAGAGACAACGGGCGGTACGATTAACATAGCTACTCCTTTGAGTACTATTCTCAGAGGAGGCGACGAGATCGTGCCGACCAATATTAGCCGATTGTCAACGAGTTGTCCCAACTAAGGTTGGATGCTGCGGAAGTAAATTTCCGCGAGGTGTGCTTGAACTAATATAATAACACATCTTGGCATAAATTGTTCAATAAAAACTGAAAAATAAACAGTTAGTGGATATACCGCAATACCTGTTACATAACATGCCGTACAAAGTCAGCTTCATACGTACGGAACGGAAAAGAAAAAAATACAATTGTCTGGATGGTATATCATAAACCTTGCCGGTTCTTGATGAGCGGCGAAGGCTTTTCGAACAGGCAGGCACGTTCCACCTTAATATTTACGTCGTTCCTTCTTTTTTCTCTAACCTGCACGGATTTTACCATGAGTTTCAAAGTACTGACTGCTGAAATTTCCCATGAAACCAATACGTTCAGCCTACATAAAACCGGAAAAGATGCATTCATGGCCCGTTATGCCATGATGGGCGCGGTAGCCATCAAAGAGCGCGGCGCCGAGAATACCGAACTTGCCGGCTTCCTTGATGCCGGTCGTGAGCATAACTGGCAAGTCACTCACGTTCTTAGTTCCGCTGCCGGGCCGAGTGGTAAAGTCAGGCGCAAGGCGTTTGACTGGCTCTGTGAGCCGATTCTTGCCAGCCTAAAAAAATATCTATTCGACGGAGTGCTGCTCGGTTTACACGGTGCCATGGGTCTTGACTTCTGCGAAGATGGTGAAGGCGAATTGCTGCGGCGTATTCGGAATGTTGTGGGCAATGAAGTGCCTATTGCTATCACACTTGATCCGCATGCAAATGTTAGCGAGCAGATGTGCGAGCTGGCAAATATCATCGTTTCGTTCAAAACATACCCGCATATTGATATGCGTGACACAGGACGTCAGGCTGGAGACATTCTCCAGCGAACAATGGCCTGTGAAATCGAGCCGCGCACCATCCGAATCAGCCGCCCTATGCTTGAAGAAGTCAACAGTGGGCGCACCGACATCGGCCCGATGATCGAACGCATTGCAGCGGCGCGCGCCTATGAGGAGCAGGCAGACGTATTTGCCGTGAGCATAAACGCCGGTTTTGCCAGTGCCGATGTCGCCACGATTGGACCGACGGTATTAGTGAGCGGACAGGGAGATTTTACAGCGCACGCAGCTTTCGCTGAAAAGATTGCTGATGATATTTGGAACCGCCGCTTTGAGGTGCTCAACGAATATCTAAGCGTTGACGAGACGGCAGCGATTGCTGTGACTTACAAGCCGGACAAGGGGCCGCTGGTTATTGCCGATTATGCAGATAACCCTGGCGCCGGTGGTTATGGCGATTCAACTGAACTGTTACGAGCACTACTCGATGCGGACGTGAAAAATGCCTGCTTTGCCCCCATGGTGGATGGCGAGGCCGTACAGGCTCTACAGACTGCTGTTGTTGGTAAACGTATTCATATTACGCTTGGTGGCCGGACCGATCCCGACTTCGGTGGTGGCCCGCTTGCTGTAGAGGCCGAATTAGTCTCTCTGAGCGACGGGCATTTTACGGGCGATGGTCTGATGATCCACGGGCTCCACGGCAGTTTCGGGCCCAGTGCCGTCATTCGCGTAGGCGGCATTGAGATATTGGTGGTCACCATCCCCCGGCAAATACTTGATTTACAGCAATTTAAAGCATTTGGTATCGACCCGCAGAACAAACATGTCGTGGCGATAAAGTCGATGCAACACTTTCGCGCTGCGTTCGAACCGCTTTCTGGACAAATAATAGTCTGTGACAGTGGCGCGCTCTGCACCCCGCGTTATGACCGGCTGCCATATCGTAATGTGCCAAGACCTATTTTTCCCTTAGACCTGTCAGAAAGCTGATTTCTTCTTAGTTTGCCTAAAGATATACTATGGGGTAGGTGCGGTTCTCTCTTTAACAAAAGCAAGACCCGTAAACCGACCTACCTACTTCGAAAGAAACAGGTCTAACAGTTTTGATACCCTCTACTGGAAATCGATAATTCTAAGATTTCCTTAACACTGAGGGTTAGTAGGTGAACTTATAAAAGAGATAATATCTCAACCGTGACGAAATTGTGCCCAAACCATGCGGAACAGGCATAAAATAGCATAATATGCAGAACTCTTATCGTAGCTCTAAGTACTTAGTTGATCTTTAAAAAACGAAAAACAGACCGTAGACCGAGGAGTTATGGTTTGGCCCCGTTTGCCTCTCATAACCACAGCCGCTCTGTTTTATTCTTTAAGAATAGAATTCAGTTCCAGCCTCCGCATTACGTCTCCTCTTGTAAGCATGCCTATTACCTTTTCGTTCTCCACCACAGGCACCCTGCCGAGTGTTCCTTTTGCGATCACCTTTATCGCCTCTATCAATTTTGTATCGGGGGAGAGTATGGCGATGGTATTGAGCGGCTCCATAGCCTCTTTTACCGTTGTCTCTCTCCACTTCTCGTGGCCGAGGCTCCTTATCTTATTGAGCGTAATCAGCCCAACAGGCAATGAGCCTGAAAGCACCGGAAAGCTTACATGGTGATGGATTAGGAAGTATTGGTCTATGGCCTCTTTCAGGGTAAGGTCGGCGGGAATACAGATTATCTCTTTCGACATTACGTCCTTCACATAGATGCCGGCGAGGGCCTCGGTGTACTGTAACTGCCGGTAGCCGCCCTCAGCCGCTCGTTGAATAAAAAAGCCTATTAGAACGGCCCATAGTCCGCCGATGATGTTTCCTGAAAAGATCTGCATAAAACCCAAAACGATCAGTACAAGAGCAAAGCCCACACCTATGCGGCTTGCCGCGCGTGTCGCGCTGTTCAAGTCTCCGGTATAACCCCACCAGAGCGCGCGAAGAATTCGTCCGCCGTCGAGCGGAAAACCCGGTATCAGGTTGAAGACGCAGAGCATGCCGTTAATAAGGGCTAAGTACGTAAGCATCGCTTCCGCTGCGGACGGGTCGGGTGTTTCAGCGACTTTAGCTAAAAAATAGAAGAACAGGGCGAGCAGCGCGCTCGCTATTGGGCCTGCGATAGCTATCTTCAGTTCGGCTTTTGCCGTATCCGGCTCTTTCGTCATCTCGGCCACTCCACCGAAGATAAAGAGAGTTATTCGTTTGATCTCAAGGCCCAGAGAGTTGGAGACATAGGAGTGCGAAAGCTCGTGAATAAGCACGCAGGCAAATATCAGAAGAGCCGAAGAGAAGCCGATGACGACATAAGTTCTCTCAGAGAGTCCGGGGTTGTAGTGAGGAAAGTAGCCGTAAGTGAGGCTCCACCCGAAGAGCGCGAAGACTAAGAA
>JAJRYL010000034.1 GCA_024275855.1 Deltaproteobacteria bacterium | reverse complement strand
TAGCAACGCCTTGCGCAAGCAGCGTACGCCCCTTTAACCCTTTACCGGCCTCTATTGCAAGCGGCGTCTTGAATGTAGCGGATACAAGTTTATAGACGAGCAGGCTGTTGAGGATATGTATAAGTATATTGACGAGGTGGTAACCCCTTACATCGAGGCCGCCGACGTAGTAGTTGAGCCCGAAAGAGAGGTACGAGACGTACCTGTTGCCGTAAGGAGGCCAGAAATTGGCCAGGTCGTGGAGCCTGAGATTATCTACGATACTGAATTTATCGTCGAAAAAGAATGGAGCCGAAATAATACCGGAATAGATTATGGCGGCCAGCACGGCGACTATAACAAAGTGAACGTAAGACCAACGCCTTAAAAGCCCTCCGGCTGCTCTCTCTCTTTTCATATAAGCGCGTCCGGCTGTCGTAAAAAACTCATAAGTACCCGCGTTCTCTTTCCTGTGTGTATAATAAAGGCCGCAGGTACAAATATACAATTTTTAAGAAAGTGCGTCAACAGATGAGTGCGGCACACATACCGCCGCCGCTGTGCTCCGCCTTACAGGCAGTGTTTATCGGCGGTCTTTTTTTTATATGCCCCCCGCAACCTCACTCAACCACAAGCGGGTAATTGGGCGTAGGGTTGAGCGGGCAGCTATAGAAGTACTCTCCCGGCACCAAATCGACCTCGTAATCTTTTGTCGTGCCTGCGCCAAGCCCTCCGCCGGCAACTGACGGCAACGTAAGCCTGCCGAGCCCCTTGCCGCGAACCCAGAAACCGAGGTCGTAAGGCACGTCTTTATTGGAAACTCTAAATACGGTCTTTCCGGCCTTTAACCTTAAGACTTTAAACTCGCGCTGCCCCTCTGTCTCGCGGTTGATGCGCTTGCAGTCCTCAGCGGAGTTTGAGGTAAACGTCCGCGGGCTGACTTCTGCCTCTATGATCGTACACGGAGTCTGCGTTAACTCTATTACCGTAACCGCCAGCGCATGCAGAGGCAACGCAAAAGACATTACGGGAATAATCAGCGCAAACAGTATGACAGATTTTATATATCTTACCATTTCACCCTCCTTTGCCGCTCAATCCATTTAATTTTAAGAGTATATTTAAACAATAGCAGAGCTTCGGTCAATGTCAATTAAGAGGCAATTATTAATAAAGGTACTTCGACGCTCTCACCCTGAACGTGATTCAGGTGCTTTCTGCACGGTATATATAAATAACCTGCCGCAGTGCCGTTTGTGCCAAGTGTACCGCCTACGAGTAGTAAATGTAGTCTTATGGAACGGACTTTGCCGTCGTCCTGCGGGACTATTGTTTTTCGATACATCCTTTATTCTATTAAAAATTTTCTTGACCATGCGTTCTTGATGCCCCCAACCTACAACCTGTGTTCCTTGTGCGGTTTTAGCTTCAGGCAGAAGTCTTTGCGAGGAGCGGCAGCGACGAAGCAATCTTACTATTTTATAAAAAGCAAAAGAAATAGATTGCCGCGCTTCGCTCGCAATGACAGGGGATGGTGGGTTGTGCCACCCTACGAACTGCTGCGCAGGGCAAAATCTGCGAGGGCACCGAGTCTTCGGTTAACATCTGCGGAAAAAGCACCAATCCGGCTTTATGTACCTAATTATACGCCGTCGTGCGGAACGCACATCAGGCCCGTCCGACATGCGTGGTCGTAGGCTCTTTTATTTCCTCGTCTTTAGCTTTACCGTTACCGTTTTCATGTTCGTGAGCGCGTACCCGCCCGATAATCGGCTCTACCTTAACCTTAACTATCCTGTTGCCTTCTATATCCACAACAGTGTAGCGCCTGTCGATATACTCTACAAACTCGCCGCCGCGCGGAATCCGTTGCAGTTTAGCGAGCATAAAACCGGCGAGCGTATGGTACTCTTCCGCCTCTTCGTCGTCGATTACAATACCGAAGTCCTCCAAATCCCTGAGCGAGGCAGAGGCGTCTATTACCATTGTGCCGTCGTCGAGCTTTTCTACAATGTCGCCCCTTTCAACATCGTACTCGTCCTCTATCTCGCCGACAATCTCTTCTAAAATATCTTCAATGGTCACAACGCCGTCTATCTCGCCGTGTTCGTCTACGACTATCGCCATGTGAACCTTACGCTTTTGCAACTCTCTAAGCAGCCTGCTGATCATTATAGAGTTGGGTATGAAGTACGGTTTTCTGATGAGGTCGTTAAGCTCGACAGGTTCTCCCGACTCAAACGCGCGGAAGATATCTTTATTAAAGAGCACGCCGACTATCGTCTCCGGGGTCTCTTTGTAAACCGGGTAACGGGAGAAACCGGTCTGTGTGATATGGTGAAGCGCCTCTTTAACCGGAATACTAATATCTATCGCCGATACGTCCGGTTTAGCAACCATCACCTCTTTAACGGTGGTATCGGAGAACTCGAAGATACCGTGGAGCAGTTCCGCCTCGGTCTCTTCAAATACACCTGTCTCCTCGCCCTCTTTTATATAGTACTTAAGCTCCTCTTCGGAGACGAAAGAACGTTTGTCGGAGTCTTTAATGCCAAAGAGCTTCAGTACCGTCCTTGTAGAGGAGGTGAGCAACCTGATAGCTAAAAAGGAGATACGCGAGAGAAGGTTAAGCGGACGGGCCGAGAGGCAGGCGAGCTTTTCCGAGTACCTGAGAGCAATGCTCTTTGGAACGAGTTCTCCTATTACCAGCGAGACGTAGGCGATTACCGCCACGACAACGCCAATAGAGAGAAACTCGGCGAGTGATTGTATAGGGGCGAAAGGAATTGAGGCGAATACCGGTTTTATGTGCTGCGCGGCGGCCACACCGCCTATAACGGAGGCGAGCGTCGATACAACGGTTACACCTACCTGTACTGTGGCCAGAAAGTGTTCCGGCTTCTCTTTCATTTCAGCGACAAGCCTTGCGGAGCCGACGCCTTCGTTTGCGAGTCTGTCTATCTCGCTCCGTTTGGCCGAGATTATCGCTATCTCGGCGCTCGAAAAGAAGCCATTGAGGATTATAAGAAACAGTACTACAAGAGCCTCGAATAAAAGGCTTTCCAAAATTATGGAACCTCCGTGCTAATGTTAATATATGCGGAGCCGGTCCGAAACGGAACGGGTTTACTACATTTCACTCCACAAAAAGAGTATAGCATGAATAGGCGCAAGTAAAAAGTCGAACAGGAAGAGCGCCTCTTCTCAGAGGCCAAAAAAGCGGTTCAACTTTACCTCTTTACCTTAAAAGCGTCAAGCCCCATAAAACGGGCCGAACTGCCAAGCTCCTCTTCTATGCGCAGAAGCTGGTTGTACTTTGCGGTTCTGTCCGTTCTTGAGGCCGAGCCTGTCTTTATCTGTCCCGAGTTCATGGCTACCGTTATGTCCGCTATTGTGGTATCTTCGGTCTCGCCGCTTCTGTGCGATATAACGGATGTATAACCGGCCCTGTGCGCCGTCTCTACCGCGCTTATGGTCTCGGTAAGCGTGCCTATCTGGTTAACCTTTACAAGTATGGAGTTGGCCACGTTCGTCTTTATGCCCTTAACCAGCCTCTCGGTATTGGTTACAAAAATGTCGTCTCCGACAAGCTGCACCTTGCCGCCGAGCCTTTTGGTAAGCTCGCCCCAGCCCTTCCAGTCCTCTTCGTCAAGCCCGTCCTCTACCGAGATTATGGGGTACTTATCAACAAGGGCCTCAATATAATCTATCATCTGAGCCGAGTTGATCTTCTTTCCGTCAAGCGAGTACTTTCCGGCCTTGTAGAACTCGCTCGCCGCGCAGTCGAGCGCGATTGCAATCTGCGTTCCGGGCCTGTATCCGGCCTTTTTAATGGCTGAGAGGATAAGTTCGAGCGCCTCGGCGTTGTCAGCAAGCTCCGGGGCGAAACCGCCCTCGTCGCCGACAGAGGTCGATAGCCCTTTTTGCGTTAGAATGGCCTTAAGGTTATGAAATGTCTCAACCCCCGCCCTCAGGGCCTCTTTAAAGCTCTTAAACCCGGCCGGAACTATCATAAACTCCTGTATGTCGAGCGAGTTGCTCGCATGCGCCCCGCCGTTAATTATATTCATCATAGGTACGGGCAGCACGCAGGCGCTCGTGCCTCCAATATAGCGGTACAGCGGTTGTAAAGAGGCCTCGGCAGCGGCGCGGGCAACGGCTAAAGAGACGCCTAAAATAGCGTTGGCGCCAAGCTTGCTTTTGTTTTTTGTGCCGTCAAGGGCTATCATAACGGAATCTATAAGTACCTGCTCCCTCGCGTCGAGCCCTACTATGGCCTTCGCTATTTTGGTCTGCACGTTCTTAACCGCCGTCTCTACGCCTTTGCCCATATACCGTTTTTTAGCGCTGTCTCTAAGCTCCGCGGCCTCGAATTTTCCCGTAGAGGCGCCTGAAGGCACCGCTGCCCGGCCCTTGAAACCGCCGCTTGTAAGTACCTCGACCTCTACCGTTGGGTTGCCTCTTGAGTCGAGTATCTCTATTGCCGTAACGCTTACAATGGTAGTCATTTCGCCTCCGCCTGTTTCGTTTATACGCTCTATTTTTTATGCTCTATACTTAACGATTTAAGATGATTCCATTATACGTTCGGCTATTTAAAAATCAAGTTAAATAACGAAAAGCAAAGAGACGAAACAGCCGGTAAAGAGGTGTGTGGAAGTACAGAGCGATTTAAAACCGCGCAAGGCTCTGCGTTTTCGGCTTTTATTCTCCGATATTCATTGCAAACTGAGAGTTTGCGGATATAATGGTAAACGGGTTTCAGTTTTTTTTCACTCTACGGCGTCCTTCTACTATTATTCTAATTGGAGGTTCTTTTGAGAAAGTACGATATCTTAGTAATCGGTTCCGGCCCGGGCGGAGAAAAGGCGGCTATACAGGGGGCGAAACTCGGCAAGAAGGTGGCCATTATAGAACGCAAGCCGTTTATCGGCGGGGCGGGCATAAATACCGGCACCCTGCCCTCGAAAACGCTTCGTGAAACGGCCCTCTACCTCGCCGGACTCAGGCAACGGTCGGTCTTCGGCATCCAGGTGCCTCTGGGGCGCGACATCAGGCTCGACGAACTGATGCACAAAAAGACCGAGGTCATAAAAAAGCAGACAGAGGTCATACTCGAACAGCTTTCGCGCAACAACGTGGATATAATCTTCGGTACCGCCTCTTTTAAAGACGAACATACTATAATAGTTACGACAGGCGACGGATCGTGCGACGAGTACACGGGAGAGCTTATTATCATATCAACGGGTACAAGCCCGGCCCGGCCTAAAGACGTTCCTTTCGATTCGGACCATATCTACGATAGCGACACTATCTTGTCGCTCGACCGTATTCCCCCTACCCTTACCGTAATAGGCGCGGGAGTTATCGGCTGCGAGTACGCCTGCATCTTCGCCTCTCTTGGCGTAAAGGTTACGCTTGTTGAGAAACGGGGCCGGCTGTTAGGTTTCGCCGACGAAGAGATTATAACGAGCCTGATGTACTGGATGCGCCATACCGACATTACGGTTAAGCTGAACGAAGAGGTAGTTAATATAGAGGTCGAAGGGCAGGGCAGGGTTAAGACGAAATTAAAGAGCGGCAAATCCATATACTCGGAGAAACTGCTCTACACTATGGGCAGAAGCGCCAACGTAGAGGCGCTTAAGCTCGACACAATCGGTATAGAGCAGGTAAAAAGAGGGCTTATAAAGGTCAATGAATGCTTCCAGACCACGCTGCCCCATATCTTTGCCATAGGAGACGTAATCGGTTTTCCGTCCCTCGCTGCCACCTCGCGCGAGCAGGGCCG
>JAJRYL010000033.1 GCA_024275855.1 Deltaproteobacteria bacterium | reverse complement strand
TTCACCCGCCTTATCAACGACGGAAAACCGATTTCCGTTTACGGAGACGGTTCCGCCATTCGCGACTTCACCTATATAGGCGATATAATAGACGGAGTGGTCGGGGCTGTAGATGCTCCGCACCAATACGAGATAATAAATATAGGCGGCTCTAAAACCGTAGAGCTTCGCCGTGTGATAGAGATTATAGAGGAAAAACTCGGCAAAAAGGCCGTAATAAACTTTATAGATAAGATGCCGGGCGATGTGCCCGTTACTTCTGCGGACGTAACAAAGGCCAAGGAGTTGATCGGCTTCAACCCGAAGGTAGGTATTGAAGAGGGCATAGGGCGTTACATAGATTGGTTTCTGGCGAGACAATAGGTTTTGTGCCGCCCCGGATAAAGAAACTTTTTTAAAGAGCGCTCAGGGCGTTGCGTAAAGCGGTTTCCGGTAAAAATAGAGGTTGTGTATTGTATGAAGAAAATTTTTTTGAAGGATATAAAAGAGAAGAGCCCGGTCAGCGACTCTTTTCTTGTCACTAAAAAAGAGACCGGGGTCAGCAAAACAGTCAAGGCGTACCTTAATCTGCGGCTGATGGACTCTACCGGCGAGGTAGAGGCGCGCGTATGGGACAATGCCGAGACGTTGGCCAGAAGTTTTGATTGCGACGACGTGGTAAAGGTGCGCGCCTTCGGGGTATCGTACCAGGGACGCGTGCAGTTGAACGTATCGGATATCTACGCTTTGAAAGAGGGCGAGTACTCGCTTCGCGACTATCTGCCCGCCTCTAAAAAAGACCCTGACGAGATGATGCGAAAGCTCGACGGGGTTATAGCCGGCATGCAGGACGTAAATGTGCGCGCCCTTTTGACGGCTATCTTCGTTGACCCTGAAATAAGAGAGCGTTTTAAGATGGCCCCGGCCGCAAAGGCGATGCATCATCCGTATTTAGGCGGCCTTGTAGAGCACGTTCTTTCGCTCTGTTCGCTTGTTGACGTTGTAGCCGCCCACTATACCGGCGAGTACGACAAACCCGTACACAAAGACCTGTTGATGGCAGGGGCTATTTTGCACGATGTAGGCAAGATTTACGAGCTTGAGTACGCAAGGAGTTTCGGTTACACGGACCCCGGCAAGCTTATAGGCCATATAACCATAGGCGTCGATCTTGTAGATAAGAAGATAAGGGGGCTCGACTCTTTTCCCGAAGAGCTTGCCATGCACCTGAAACATCTGCTCTTAAGCCACCACACTCTTTTGGAGTACGGTTCGCCTAAGAGGCCGAAGACGCTTGAGGCCGTGCTGCTCGGTTTTCTCGACGATATGGACGCGAAGGTAAACTCTATTATGTCCATTATGGATAAAACACCCGAAGGCGAGCACTGGAGCCCGTTTCAGCGCATGTTCGAGCGCGCCATCTACGTTAAGAGGCCCGAAGTTACGCTGGCGGCTTCTTTAGAAGAAGCAGGGCAAGAGGCTGTTAAAGAGGACGGAGAGAAAGATGGAGCTGATATCAGCGGCGGTATTGACGAGACGGCGCAGAAAGAGGGCGGGCAGACTGAGGCGCAGACGCAGGATATAACCGGAAAAAAGACCGGTACCGGCAGTAGTAGCGCCGCCGCCGAAAAACCCTCCGAAGATAAACCCGAAGATCTCGACCTCTTCAGCAGGTAAGTTTTACGCGGTAAGGGTTTAACCCCGGGAGCCTGTTCGTACTCTATTCCGCCTCGATTTTCGAGTTCGCGCGGTAATTCCGGCCATACCTCTTTGCCCCGGTTTATCTTTATTATAAAATCGACCGGAAAAGCCCGAACTTTTAAGCCCGGGGATGAATGGTCGTTCTTCGTAGCTAAGCCAACTCTATCCGGCGTAGCGCAGATAAATAAGTGTAGAAACTTCGGGCTTTAACCCCGAAAGCCTCACTTCTCTAATTCCAAAGGCCGCCTTTAATCCTGTATCTGCCGAAAAGCTCTTATAATATAGACCTGAAGACAGAGCAATCCATTTTTTCACGCACGCCGCACAACAGCCAATACTCTAAACCGGTTAACTTCATCAGGGACAAAAACCCCCTTTTGGCTCTTCGCCCCTGTTCGTTACTCTCCCGCGCCGTCTCCGCAGATAGGGCAGAACTCTTCACCTACGTCGAGCGGACAGTCGTGCCCGCACTCAGGACAGCAGACGCATTCGGACTCTACGTTATTACAGACCTTGCAGACCGCGTCGGGCGCTTCCGTTATATTTAAGGCATGTGTCTCCGCCATTGTATTACCCTCCCTTGATTCTCTTATATCCTCATACAAATAACCGGAGCCGTCCGGTAACCGCACAAGGGAACTGATTAAAGTATAGCACTCTTTCGGCCCATGTCTATCGGTTGAAGGGTAATTCGAATTGTAAATACGAAGCGGCTTAATGTTGTGATTAAAGCCTTTATTTACCGCCGGTTAAGGCCCCGTAGCAGAGGGGCTAAAATCTCTTTTAGATTGCCTGTGGTATGCCGATATGTTTTAATAGTAAGAGATTTTAACAGGTATATTTATAATTACGAGTGCGGCCATACTATAAAGAGCCGCGTTTAGATAGATATTGGCCGGGTAGTCTGCTATCCGTATGAAAGGTACTCTACAGTATGCGACGACTTGTAATATGGATTCTTTTTTTCGGTTCCGGCCTCACCGGGCTGACTTACCAGGTTGTATGGACCAAGCTTCTTACCCTGACATTCGGCGTTACCGTGCTTGCCGTAAGCACGGTGCTTACCTGCTTCTTCGGGGGGCTCGCGCTTGGCGGTTACTTAGGAGGCAGGTGGGTAGACAGGTACGGCGAAGGTTTTAAGTGGTACGGCATAGCCGAGTTTCTTATAGGTGTTTACGCGCTTGTTTTCGGCCTGCTGATCGCCCTCAACAACTCCGTTTATATCTTCATAGCCCAGAGGGCTGATCTCGACTTTTTCGGCCTCAGCCTGTTAAAGTTCGTGCTCGCCGCGCTGCTCCTTATAATACCTACAACGCTAATGGGCACTACGCTGCCAATACTGAGCAAGACTCTTGCTAAAAGCCGTTCCGGTTTTGCCCGCGCGGTCGGCGGCCTCTACGCCGTAAATACTCTCGGCGCGCTTACGGGCGCAGCCCTTACGGC
>JAJRYL010000354.1 GCA_024275855.1 Deltaproteobacteria bacterium | reverse complement strand
TTCGCAATCAGCAGGCCATCGGTTCGATCCCGGTATCCTCCACCATAAAAATCACAGTCGTGGCCTTGAAAAAACCGATACAGTTCAGGTCATTACGACATAATAGACCGCAGTTGAAGTGATGGGGTTACGGCGTTTGCCGTAGCCCCTTTTTTATGTCGGCCCTTTGGCTGAATCACTCAGCGTAAAGCGATTATTCCTCTTCATACCGCCCGCCTCAAAAAGGTTGTAGCCTTATAAGATTCATTGTAAGCTTGTGTCTAATAACAGGTACGTTTTTCGAGGAGTTAAGCGCTAACCCCGGAGCGGAAAAGTATCCGCATACTTTTTTATCTCTCTGGCTGTTTTTTTTGTCAACCGATCCTCTCTTCGTGCGTTGTATAGAGTAAAGGGCGAATAATTTATTGCCCGCACACAACGTAACGGAGGTAGACGATGATGAAGAGGACAGCCGGGGTATTAGTTTTAGGGGCGTTTATAGCTATTGCCATGCACTCTCCCGTATTGGCCGGTCAGGGGGATAGAGGCCAGCGGATAGAAGACAGGTTCGACCGCAGGGGCGACCGTATAGAGCAGCGTCTCGACCGGAGAGGCGATCGTATTGAGGAGAGGCTTGATAAAAGGGGCGACCGGATAAATGAACGGCTCGACCGGAAAGCCGACTACGCGAGAGAGCACGGCAGGGACAGGCTGGCTAAGCGCCTTGATAAAAGAGGCGACCGTATAGAGCGCAGGCTCGACAGGCGCGGCGAGCGTATCGACCGTAAGCTCGACAGGCGCGGGGAAAGAGTAGACCGCAGGCTTGATCGTCGCGGCGAGAGGTTTCACAAAAGGTACGATAGAGCGCATAACAGGCGCAGGTGATTTCTCTCTATTACGGTATATGGGCGACCATGCCCGGCAACTTAAATTGTAGATGAGGGCAATGGTTGATATCAACCGGGTTATGGAGCGGTTTCTGGCTTCCGTTGAGCGCAGGGCCTTTCGTATGGCGGTTATAGCAACCGGCGAAAAGGAGGACGCTCTCGATATTGTGCAGGACGCCATGCTCGGCCTAGTAAAGCGGTACGCGGCAAGACCGGAGGACGAGTGGAGGCCGCTTTTTTTTAAGATTCTGCAAAACGGCATACGTGACTGGGGCCGCCGCAGGTCTGTCCGTAACCGCTGTATGGTCTGGCTGAAGGGTTTCGGTAAGCGGGAAAGCGGGGACTCAACAGCGGGGCGCGACCCTGTTGAGTTCTTTGCCGACCCGAAAGGGCGGTGTCCGGCAGAGCGGTGCGTAATTTCCGGTTCTATGGCGGTGTTAGAGAGTGCTCTCGGAGACCTGCCGACCCGCCAGCAGCAGGCGTTTCTGTTAAGGGCGTGGGAGGGTTTGAGCGTGGCGGAGACGGCGATTGCCATGGGCTGTTCAGCCGGAACGGTAAAGACACTCTATTCAAGGGCGGTTCATGAGTTGCGCGAAGTACTTGGGGAGCACTGGCCATGAATAAAAAAAGAGCGGAAGAAAAATTTATAGAAGATGCCGCTTCGGCCCTCGATAGTAGCGTAGAGGGTATTGATGCCGGAATCTTATCTTCTTTAACCCGTGCGCGCCGCAGAGCGGTTGATGGTCTTAACGGGCGGGGGGCGAGAAGCCGGGCCCGGTTCCGTCTGCCGCTCTCTGGCCTTGCGGCCGGGTTGCTTCTTGTATTTACCGTGTCGGTCTATTTTAATTATAAGGGCGCAATACGGCTGGAATCTTATGGCAATATTGAGGATATGGAGCTGCTTGCTTCAATTGAGCAGATAGAGCTGCTTGATCAACTCGATTTTTATGCATGGCTAATCAATGAAAAAGAGTATAAGGGGTAAGCTCTTCTGTCTGTGGCTTCTGCTGTTTTTTCTTTCCGTTCCGGCCATAGGCGGAGATAATAAGCCTGAGACAACGCTGGCAGGTATTGGCGAAGAGCCGCCTTCTTTGGAGCTGCTCGATTTTCTCGGCGGCTGGGAGACAGATGAGAATAAGTGGGTTGACCCTGTAGAGTTCGACTCTGCTACAGAACCGGAGCGTGACGATGAGCCTGATGAAGAGTAAAATATATAGAGATAGCGGCCTGTTTTTACTGTTGGCGTTATTTGTGACGTTACTGTTTTCTTCTTTAAGTTTCGCGACCGAGGCCGGTATTGACTGGAAGAGCTTAAGGCCCGAAGAACGGAGGGTTTTAAAGAAGTACGCCGGAGAGTGGGAAAGATTGTCGCCTGAGAAGCAGCGCCGTATTGTAAAGGGAGCGGCGCGTTGGCTGAAGCTGACCCCCGAAGAGCGAAAGAACGTAAGTAAACGCCTGAAAAAGTGGAAAAAGCTTACTCCTGAGAGGCGCGCGAGGATTCGCAAACGCTTCGAGCGGTACAAAACTCTTTCACCCGATGAGCGCAAGGAGTTGCGCCGGGCGAAAAAGCGGTTTAATAATCTGCCTGTCGAGAAGAGAGAGAGACTTCGCAGAAGATGGAAAGAGATGCCGCCCGAAAGACGAAAAGATATAATAAGAAAGATGCG
>JAJRYL010000353.1 GCA_024275855.1 Deltaproteobacteria bacterium | reverse complement strand
GCCAACCTTCACACCCTCATAGGGTGCACAAGCACAAGTACGCCGCTCAGCAGCTACCTTAAAGGCGAAACAGACTCTTTTACCGAAACGGTATCAAAGACAACAGTGCCTAACCTCGATATTATAAGCGGCGCGAAAGACCCGCTCGACGTCGCGAACATGCATTCGAGCAAAATAGAACTGATAGGCAAAGGAATAAAACAGGTTGACCACGACTACATACTTATAGACATAGGGCCGGGCTCGGCATACACCCAGCTCGACCTTCTGTTGCTTGCCGACGAGGCTATAATATTAACCACTGCGGAGCCTACCTCGGTTGAAACTACGTACCGTCTTATGAAGTCCCTCTTTCTTAGAAAAATGCGGCGTATCATGAAAAACCAACAAAGTGGAGTACTTGAGACAAAGCTAAATAAAATTTTCAAGCCCGGGTTCGGAACGCCGATAAAGAAATTCGGAGACATTTTCCACTCTCTTGCTCAAATAGACACCGAGCAGGAGCAGTACCTGAGGGCGGCAATGGAACACGCCGGTATCTCGCTTCTTATGAACAATACAGGCTGCCGGGAAGATGAACAGCTCGGCCCCCTTGTACAGCGCGGGTGCCGCGATTATTTCGATCTCGAAATAGGCTTTCTCGGTTCTATTCCGAACGATAGAGCTGTAAATAATTCCGTAAGGGAGAGGTCTCCCCTTGCTATAGATAACAGCGGCATAGGGGCCGTGAAATCGCTAAATTCGAGCCTGCAAAGGCTCACGCTTAACGCCAGGCGTAATGTAATGTCTTTGTAATGTAATATTTTTGTAATGCAGCAACAGTAGAATATAATGTCATTATAACAGAGCGGGTCTTCTTATGAGCGGTTACAATCAGAAAAATTTTTATGACATTCTCGATATACCTCAGGACGCTACCGCTGAAGAGGTAGAGGCGGCCTATGTACGGGCTAAAGCTACTTATGGTGAAAACTCGGTAGCGCTGTACTCCCTTTACAGCGACACTGAAAAAGACCTGCTTCTTCAAGATATTAATGAGGCGTACTCCACACTCTGCAATGAAACTAAAAGAGACGCCTATGACGCGGCTATAACCGTAGCACAGCACCAGAGATCATCGCTTAAACCGCACAAAGGCTCATTACAGGCCGATACTACGCCTGTAGGTACGGGCGCCGCTTCAAACACCATTGCCTCAACGTCAACCTTAACGCTTAAAAACCGGCTCCACTCAATGGATGAGCTTAACCCGGTCGCGGCAGAGCAGTACAGGGTGCTTTACACAAGGCTCGAAAATATCAGTATCAATAAGTCGCATAAGGTTTTCGCTATAACGAGCGCGATAAAAGGCGAGGGCAAAACTCTTACTTCACTCAACCTCGCATACGTCATGGCCCACGACTTTAAGAAAAAAGTCGTACTTGTCGAGTTCGACCTTAGAAAGCCTTCTATGCTTAAGCACCTCTCGGCAAACGACACTTTTCATACTATCTATGACGTGGTTAACAAAGGTGAAGACGTAATGAGTTCGCTCTCGCGGTTAAAAGATACTTCATTATACTTTTTGCCGGCGGTAACCCCCTCGGTAAACTCGGTGGAACTGCTTGGCTCTCAGCGCATGAAATCGATGCTGAAAACCCTCTCCGAGCACTTCGATTACGTAGTTGTTGACTGTCCGCCAATCCTGCATATGGCCGATATGAATATTATTGCCCGCATTGTAAACGGATTGATACTCGTTGCAAGGGCCGGCAAGACCCCAAAAGATATGGTGGTTAAAGCCGCAAGATCGCTTAATGGCTCAAATATTGTAGGTATCGTGCTAAACGATGCGGAGGTTGCTTATAACAGGTATTATTATAAATAACCGAACGGTAAAGAAAGAGTAACTATGCAAAGATGGTATCTGGTATATACAAAACCGAATAATGAAGAGTTTGTCGCTTCTAAACTTATAGAGTGCGGTTTCCACGTACTCAGCCCTATGTTCGAAGAACGCAGGCTTTGCCGCGGAAAGATTCAAAACAGGCTCGCGCCTCTCTTTCCGTGTTACATATTCGTTAAGTTTAACCCTTACGAGCACTACAACTTCGTGAAGTATACAAGGGGTATTAGAAAGGTTATCGGCACCGGGAATAGACCTACTGTCGTATCCGAGCGTATAATAGAATCTTTACAGAAGCGCATGGTAGACGGGGTAATCTCGGTCAAAGCGTCCGGGTTTAAACATAACGAAGAGGTTTCCATTAGCGAGGGGCAGCTCCAGGGTCTCAACGCGATCTTTAAAAAGAATTTAAACGGGTCGGAAAGAGCGATCATTCTGATAAAGGCGGTAAACGCTCAGATTATTATAGACAGTACCTATTTAAAGAAAGTGGCCAACTGAGATTTTACAGGCCCCCTATGCGTAAGTTGTAATTTGGTCTGATTATTGGATTTGCATTGTACGTCCTTAAGTACGGCATTACTCTTAAGGAAATGAGTTGGGTACTATATATCAGATTTTGTAACGTAACGCTCTTTTAGCGTCTGCGAACGGCGGTAGCTCATCCAATATATAAACCTATAGTTTCGTTAACTTATCACCAAGGTGTATAAGATGAATGTGCTGAGAATAACTCCAAACTGGCAAAAGAACAACAACGATATGGGCGCCGAGGCCTCTATCCACGATACTGCGTACAATCTGTATCAGGAGAGCTACTTTAGAGAGATGCTCTATCTTGAGTGCTGCCGCGTGGAAAGATCGCAAAGGCCGTTTCTACTGGTTCTGCTCGATATAAGTAGAATAGGCAGCGGCAACGGTAGTCTCGACTTTAAGAAAAGAATAGTCAGCGCGCTAAACTCGACTACGCGCGAGATAGATATAAAGGGGTGGTATAAGAACAATCAGGTTATAGGGATCATGTTCTTCTCTATGACTGTGGATGATACCGCGCTTATTCAGAAGAAGGTGCTCGGCAGTTTCTCAAGGCATAGCCTCCAGTCCTCGCCTCTCTTCGAGAAACTCGATATAAAGTACCACGCCTTTCCCGACAAAGAGAACACCTACAAGCCGAACATCAAGTTCAAGTCCGACCTCTTTTGCGAGATGCTCTATATAGAGAGGCGCAGAGCGGAAAGATCGAACAACCCGTTTCTGCTTATGCTGCTCAACCTCGGAGAGGATCATAAGGAAAAGAACCATAAGTTCGTAAAACAGATAACCGACGCGCTCGACTCTACTACGCGCGAGGTAGACCTGAAGGGCTGGTATAAAAATAACAGGATCATAGGCGTAATTTTCACGGCCATGTCCACAAAAGATATAGACCTGATCAACGATAAAGTGATCGGCGCGTTAAAGGCAAACGGTATTACGGACTCCCCTCTTTACGATTCCGTTCAAATAACCTACCACCCCTTCCCTGAAGAGTCGAGTACCTACAAGGAAGAGCTGGAGTTCGACCCCGACCTCTATAGAGACCTTGAACATAAGAAGTCTAAAAAATGGCCGCTGCTCTACCTGAAAAGAGCAATAGATATTGTAGGAAGCCTCGTGGCCCTGCTGATCTTTCTACCGGCCTTTATCATTATTCCGATTATCATCAAACTTACTTCAAAAGGGCCGGTATTCTTCAGGCAAAAGAGGGTCGG
>JAJRYL010000352.1 GCA_024275855.1 Deltaproteobacteria bacterium | reverse complement strand
ATCTTTATGTCGGCAAACAGCCCGACGGTAACGATAGAATGAGAGAGATTGCGGGGCTTATTCAGAACGGAGCAATGGTCTATCTGAAGAGGCAGAACACAATACTGGTAATTTTCATTGTCGTGGTTGCAATAGCGCTCGGTCTCTTTATAGGCGTTAATACAGCCTACGCCTATGTAGGCGGAGCGGTCTGCTCGATGTTGGCCGGACTTTTCGGCATGAAGGCCGCTACCAAGACCAACGTTAGAACAACAGAGGCCGCAAGACGTTATAAGCCAAATGCGGGCAAGGCCCTTTCTATCGCATTTCTTGGCGGTTCCGTAATGGGGTTATCCGTTGCGAGTCTCGGTCTTCTTGGTGTCGGTGTTCTCTTTATTATTTACGGAGAGCCGAGCACAGCGGCGGTAATTAACGGTTTTGCTATGGGCGCCTCGACCATAGCCCTCTTTGCAAGGGTTGGCGGCGGTATCTATACAAAAACAGCTGATGTCGGGTCCGACCTTGTAGGTAAGGTTGAGGCCGGAATACCGGAAGACGATCCGAGAAACCCGGGAGTTATCGCGGATAACGTCGGTGACAATGTTGGCGACGTAGCCGGGCTTGGCGCCGATATCTTCGAGTCTTACGTAGGTTCCATAATCGCTTCCATCGCTATCGGCGCTACCGCAATAGCCGGTTCAAGGGTTGCCGAACTCGGTTCATCCACCTCGCTGATGGCTCTTCCTATTCTTCTCGCCATGATCGGTCTCGTAGCTTCACTTATCGGAATCGGCGCAATGAGGTTTCTTGAAAACTTCAATCCGGCAGCCGCGCTTAGAAACTCTACCTTTATCGCCGCTATACTTTTTCTTGTAGGCGGTTACTTTATGATAGGCAATATTGATGTAGATAACGGTGTTTACTGGGCGGTACTGGTCGGTTGTTTAAGCGGCATAGCTATAGGACTTATTACGGAGCATTATACGGCCGGAAAGCCTATTATAAGGATCGCCGAGGCGAGCGAGACGGGCGCCGCGACCAATATAATTTCCGGCCTCGCGGTAGGGCTTGAGAGCTGCGCACTGCCGATAATCGCTATCTGTATCTCTATATATGTAGCCAACTACTTTGCCGGCATTTACGGTATAGGAATTGCCGCGGTCGGCATGTTGGCGACAACCGGTATTATTATGAGCGTTGACGCATACGGGCCTATTGCGGATAACGCAGGCGGTATTTCGGAGATGAGTAATCTTGGCCCCGATGTTCGCGCAATAACCGATAGCCTCGACGCTCTCGGCAACACAACCGCCGCTATAGGTAAGGGGTTCGCTATAGGGTCCGCCGCTCTCACAGCGCTTGCCATGTTCTCTGCTTACACACAGACAATCAGCACGTCTATGGGAGCCTCTTTCGAGATAATCCTTACTGACCCCAATGTTGTTATCGGGCTCTTTATCGGAGGCACGCTGCCGTTCTTTATCGGTGCGCTTACTATGACGAGTGTCGGTAAGGCGGCATTTAAGATGGTTAACGAGATCAGGCGTCAGTTCAGAGAGATACCGGGTTTGCTTGAAGGTAGGGAAGGCGTGAAGCCGGAGATAGATAAGTGTATTGACATTAGTACCAAGGCGGCGCTTACTGAAATGATAATTCCAGGTGTAGTCGCTATTGCCTCTCCAGTTATAATAGGTTTTGTGCTCGGCCCTTACGCTCTTGGCGGAATGTTGGCCGGAGCGACCGTAACGGGCGTGTTGCTCGCGCTCTTTATGGCAAATGCCGGCGGAGCCTGGGACAATGCCAAAAAGCATGTTGAGCAGGGTAACTTCGGCGGTAAGGGCTCTGACGTACATAAGGCCACTGTTGTCGGAGATACGGTTGGAGACCCGTTTAAAGATACTTCCGGGCCTTCTATGAATATCTTAATTAAATTGATGAGTGTTGTTTCTCTTGTCATCGCGCCGTTGCTGGTCTAAATACGAGGCGCTCGGTTCTGTCTGTTTTTATGCACGGTTGGATAGAAGGATTGTGCCGTGCGGTTTTATGGATAGACGGAGCCGGCTGATTTAAGCTAATGGATATGGATTTGAATTTGACTTCGGGGAGTGGTGGGTTTTACTCCGCCCCCCGAAGTTTTTTTATTAAGAGAGGACTTTACCGATGGGTTTCAACTGTGGAATAGTTGGGCTGCCAAACGTTGGCAAATCAACGATCTTTAACGCTATGACAGCAGCGGGAGCCGAGGCCTCCAACTATCCTTTTTGTACGATTGAGCCAAACATCGGCATGGTTCCGTTAAGAGACGAACGGCTCGACAAGTTGGAGGAACTCGTAGAGCCGCAGAGGGTCTTGATGACGGCGGTTGAGTTTGTCGACATAGCCGGCATAGTCAAAGGCGCGTCTAAGGGCGAGGGGCTCGGTAATCAGTTTTTAGGAAATATTCGCGCCGTCGATACAATTATCCATGTGGTAAGGTGTTTTGAAGACGATGGGATTGTCCATGTTTCAGGCCGGGTTGACCCGCTTGACGATATTGAGGTAATAGAGACCGAGCTTATACTCTCTGATATGGAGACGTTGTCAAAGCGTCTCTATAAGGCCGGTAAACTCGTTAAGACGGGCGATAAAGAGATGAAGAGGTTGATGCCCATCTATGAAGAGATCAACACAGCCTTTGAAAAAGGAGAACCGGCCCGTTCGGTTTTAACTCAAGAGAGCGCCGCGCTTGTTAAAGACCTTAACCTGCTCACTGCCAAGCCTGTTATATATGTCGCCAATATCAGTGAAGACGATCTTGAGGGTAAGGATCCGGCGGTTCAGGCTGTTAAAGAGTATGCGCAGAATCAGGGAGCCGGTTTTGTGGTTATCTGCGGCAAGATAGAGTCTGAAATAGCCGAGCTTTCGGAAGAGGAGCGCCGGGAGTTTCTTACAGACCTTGGTCTGACCCGTTCAGGGCTCGACAGACTTGCCGAGGCTGCTTACAAGGTGCTTGGCCTCATTACGTTTTTTACCGT
>JAJRYL010000351.1 GCA_024275855.1 Deltaproteobacteria bacterium | reverse complement strand
CCGCGCGCGGCAACGTCGGTTGCTATAAGTATGTTTACCTTGCCGGCCTTCATGGAGTTCATAATGCGTTCGCGCTTGGACTGGCTTACGTCTCCGGTAAGCATGGAAGCCTCGAAGCCGTTCTCCTTGAGCTTCCACTCCAACATCTCAGCCGTGCGTTTCATATTTATGAAGATAATTGTTTTTTTAGAGTCCGGTCGTTTCAGCAGTCCCATAAGCACGCCGAGCTTCTCTTCGTTAGAGACGTAGAGAACCTTCTGGTCGATAGCGTCAACGGTAACGGACTCCGGTTCTATCTCTACAAGCACGGGGTCCGGCCTCATGAACCGTGATGCAAGGCTCTTTACATTGTAGTCTATAGTGGCCGAGAATAAGAGGGTCTGGCGTTCTTTATCTTTGGGCAGACGGCCCGCTATATACCTTACATCGGGCGCGAAACCCATGTCGAACATGCGGTCGGCCTCGTCGATTATAAAGATTTCAATCGATTCGAGGCTGAAGGCCTTCGATTTGTAGAGGTCCATGAGTCTGCCCGGAGTAGCTACTATGATATCTACGCCTTCGTTTAAAGGTCTTATCTGTTTGTCGTAATCTACTCCGCCGTAGATCGCTATTGAGCGAAGCGGCAGGTGCTTGCCAAGCTTGTCGGCTTCGGCGGATACCTGCGTGGCGAGTTCGCGGGTAGGTACAAGAATAAGGGCTCTCGGGTTCCGGCCCTTCTTAAGGTCGTCGGAGATAAGCCTGTTTAGCGCCGTAATGAGGAAGACGGCTGTTTTACCTGTGCCTGTCTGCGACTGCGATATTATATCCGCGCCTGCTATGCAGTCCGGCAGGGACTGCTCCTGAACGGGCGTGCAGTGCTCAAAGCCCATCTCTTCTGTGGCCTGTAGAATCTTTTTATTGATTTTTAGTATTTCGAATTTCATTTTATTCCGTATGAGTTGCAGACGAACGAGCCCGTGCCGTTATGGCCTACGGGCTTTTTATAACCGTTCGATTGCCGAGTAAAGTACAGTGAAGTAGCTGAAAGAGAGGAGTGTAGAGAGAATAATTCAAACTCTTTTGTGGGGTCTGAGATCAAAATTTACCTACCTTGACATGAAGTCCGCCCGGTGTCATCGCCGAGGTATAGCTTATAGGCGTGCTCTTTTTCTTGGTAGAGCCGGTAACCGTCATGTCTGCTGTGCATGAGTATTGATGAGTCTTCTCGTTAAGGTCTACCTGTACTATGTTTTCGAGGCCGATTTTAAGTCTTTTCAACGCTTCGGCGTTACCCATCTGGGTGAACCGCCTTTTAAAGCCGGCTTCCATGCTCTTAATTACCTCGGCTTTTACCTTCGGAGAGTCGCACATTGCGCTTTTTGTACACGCCCCTAAAAGTACCGGCAGTGAAAGAAGTACGGTAAGTACCGTTATCCGCTTTAAAGTATTCATTATTTAATCCGATCTAATCTTAATGTTGACAATTGAGTACGCAACTCAGAGTAGCATAACGAAAAGATAGATGCAAACAGGTATTCGCCTTTCTCAATATATGAGGCGCCGGACTTAAGTCACATACCGGCTTTACGATAAACTGTTACAAATCAGGGATAACGCCCGTTGGAATACGGCGCGGCAGTTCTCTATTTTCAGGGCGTTCGGCTGCGCGTTTTTTTT
>JAJRYL010000350.1 GCA_024275855.1 Deltaproteobacteria bacterium | reverse complement strand
TTTTCCTTCTTGCGACACTTTAGTCTCTCCGCGCGTAAACTGCTCAGGAACAACCTCGACAGCCGGAAGGTAGAGACTGAACGTAGCCCCCTGCCCGAGTATAGACTCTACCGTAATAGAGCCTCCGTGTTTTCTGGTAATAGAGTACGATACGGCGAGGCCAAGCCCGCTCGCACGCTCCTTAGTCGTAAAGAACGGGTCGAAGAGCATAGGCCGGATATCAACCGGTATACCGGTGCCGTTGTCCTTAATATTTATCTTAACGTACTTGCCCGCCTCAAGCGGCGGCAACTCTCCTGCCGCTAACGCGACATTGCTCCCGCTTAACTCTACGGTACCGCCTTCAGGCATGGAGTGGGCCGCGTTAAGCATAATGTGCTCAATCACCTGCCCTATCATCATTTCATCGACCTCTACGCTCCACAGCTCGTCGCTCAGGTTGGCGTCAAGAGATATATCGTGCCTGTTGAGCAGAAGCTTCGACCTATTATAAATAAGAGGGCCAGCTTCGACAAGCTCTTTTATCATTACGTCTCCGCGCGAAAAGGTCAACAACTGACGCGTAACTATCTTGGCCCTGTTGGCCGCCTTTTCAATGTCGTTAAGAAGAGACCATACCTTATGGTCCGAGTGAAGATAGGCCTTTGCGATAGACGCGTTACCGAGAACACCAAGCAGGACATTGTTAAAGTCGTGCGCTATGCCGCCTGCCAGCCTGCCGATAGACTCCAGCTTATCCGCCCTTACAAGCGAACCCTCAAACCTTTTTCTTTCGGTAATATCGGTAGAAATTCCGCAAATAGCGCCCGGCATAGAGGGCAAAGGAAATTTTACGGAAAGAAACGTCTGCTCTGTACCGTCCGATTGGCGCAAAACTTCTTCGAAGGTCTGGGCAGAACCGCTCTCAAGCGTCAACAGGTCATTCTTTCTTAAACTATCCGCCACATCATGCGGCATTATATCGTGGTCGGTAAGACCTATTGCGTACTTACCTTGGATGCCCGGCATGGTACCGGGCCACTTGTTTACAAAAAGCAACCTGCCGTCTATATCTTTTATATAAATACACGCTGGAGAGTTGTCCATTATCGCTTCAAGCAGTTCGGCGTCCCGAGTCCGTTCACTCTCGAAACTGAGCCGCTCAAGCTCGAAACCGGCTCTTAAGGCAAAGATAGTAAAGATACTGCGGCAGAACTCGACCTCCTCTATAGGATCGGTACCGAAGGCGTTTAATATGCCGAGCACAACCCCCTTTGAATCGACAAGAGGTATACCTATATACGACTCTATTTCAAGGTCTTTAAGGGCCTTGTCTTCCGGAAAGGCTTCTCTGACATTATCTGGATAGATACAGAGGTCTCCTTGCGCTACATCGCTGCACGGCGTTCCGGCAAGGTCGTAAGTGACGTTATCAATAATACGGCCATTGGCGAAGTAAACAAGCGAGGCGGCTATACGCTTCTCTTTATCGACGATCTCCGCGACCATTGCGTACCTGAAGCCGAGCGTACCGGTAAGTCTTTCCAGAAGCAGCCTGAAAAAATCTACACCCTCTGATGTCGATGTCTCTTTCAGTATCGAGAGCAGGGTATCGTTAACCACCTTTAGCTGTTCGCCCGTAGCCGGAGACGCAGAGCTGTATTTCTCAGCCGCCTCCTTCGCGCTCAGGTCTTCACCCGGCTTAACCACCTGTTCTTCATTGTCTTTATCGCTCATACGTCACACCTTATCATCATCATCAACAACGCCCCGTTCACTGTACAATCAAGAGCAGTCAGGTTACCGGCCTGTCGAGCGTACGGTACTGAATAGCCTCTGAAATATGTTCAAGCATTATCTCTTCAGCGCCCTGCAGATCGGCAATACTGCGGGCCACCTTCAAGACCCTCGTATAGGCACGGGCCGAAAGTCCGAGCCTCTCAACGGCGGTCTCTAACAGGTTTCGGGAGTTACTTTCTAATCGACAAAACTTACCGATGTCTTGAGGCTCCATTCGGCTATTTGAGTATACGGCGCCGCCCGCAAACCGCTTGGCCTGTATAACCCGCGCCCTGTCTACACGCTCTTTCACGGCGCTTGAGCTCTCTCCCGTCGCGTCCCCGTCAAGCTCGGCGAAACTTACCGAAGGCACATCGCAATGGATATCGATACGGTCGAGCAGCGGGCCCGATATTCGCCCCCTGTACGACTGTATCTGGGCGGGGGAACAGGTACACTCCTTTTTATGGTCACCGAGGTAACCGCACGGACACGGATTCATAGCGCCAACCAGCATAAAAGAGGACGGATAGGCCACCGTTATCATAGCCCTCGCTATTGTTACCCTGCCGTCTTCAAGCGGGGTTCTCAACACCTCAAGCGCGCTTCGCCTGAACTCCGGAAGTTCGTCGAGAAAGAGCACCCCGTTATGGGCAAGGCTAACCTCACCGGGCCGGGGAACACGCCCGCCCCCTGTAAGGCCGACATCTGAAATCGTATGGTGCGGCGACCTGAAGGGACGCTCCGTAACAAGCCCGTCGTGCCTGTCGAGCACCCCCGCAACGCTCTGAACTTTGGTAACCTCTATAGCCTCGTCGAGTGAGAGGTTCGGCAAAATAGTCGAGAGCCTGCGCGCAAGCATGGTCTTGCCGGAACCGGGCGGGCCGACCATTAATACGTTATGGCCTCCGGCGGCGGCGACCTCAAGGGCGCGCTTTACATGCGCCTGCCCCTTAACATCCGCCATGTCCGCCGCACCGGAGCCTCTATTCGCACAGGGGTCGAGCGGGTCGAACGCAACAGGAGGTATTGCAAGGTTACCGTTTAAAAACTCAACCAGCTGAGAGAGATTACCGACGCCGTATACCTCAACCCCGTCTACTACGGCAGCCTCGCGACTGTTCTCCACGGGCAGCACAACCTTCTTGCCCTTATTCCGCGCGCAGACCGCCACAGACAGCGCGCCTCTAATGGGCCTAACCCTGCCGTCCAAAGAGAGTTCACCGACTATCAGGTACTCTTCCAGCGCAGGGCACTCCACAACCCCCTCTGCCGCTAAAATACCTATTGCCACAGGCAGGTCGAAGTTGGTACCCTCCTTTTTTATATCCGCAGGGGCGAGGTTTACCGTTATCCTCTTTGGCGGAAAGGAGTAACCGGAGTTTTTTATAGCCGACTTCACACGGTCGCGGCTCTCTTTTATAGCGTTATCGGGCAGACCTACGGTAGAAAAGGAGGGTAACCCGCGGGCGGTATCCACCTCGACATCAACCGTATAGGCGTCTATTCCGAGAAGTGCGCTGCTTAAGACCTTAGCGAGCATAAGACTCCGAGATACTAAAAAACTCTCCTGAAAAAAGCCCCGAAAAGAACTCAGGGTGCAGAGTAACGTTAAGGTTCAATCGCTAAAAAAAGAAGCAATAACCTTTAACCTCAATATTCGACATCGCCTGTGTCGTGAAATACCTGCTTAAGAATAGAGCGGTAGAGAAAACAACAAGTTGACTGTATTTCCCTTTTACCACGTAATTTAGCTCAAGTATAGTGAAAAATAGGTAAGTCTTTTAAAGAATACCCGAAGGGTGTGTAAAAAGCCGACTAAAAG
>JAJRYL010000349.1 GCA_024275855.1 Deltaproteobacteria bacterium | reverse complement strand
GCAGACCCTTACCATAGCCCTTCCAAAGGGGCGTATACTGAAGGAGGCGGCAGAGCTTTTCAGGGCGGCCGGAGTGGACTTCAGTCAGATTTTTCAGGACAAACGCAAACTGATTTCCGAAACCCTTGCCGAGGGTCTCCGGTTTATGATCGTAAGAAGTCAGGACGTGCCGACCTATGTAGAGTACGGCGCAGCGGATTTAGGCATTGCCGGGCGCGATGTATTACTCGAACAGGGACTCGACCTGTATGAGCCTCTCGATCTTCACATAGGCAAGTGCCGCATGATGATTGCCGAACCTGCCGAACTCGCCGGTTCGGTAAGCCCCGCCAACTGGACGCATATGAAGATAGCGAGCAAGTACCCGGAGATAACTACCCGGTACTTTCTTGAAAAGGGTGTTCAGGTGGAGATAATAAAGTTGTACGGCTCAATAGAAATAGCCCCTCTGCTCGGCCTTTCCGACAGGATAGTAGACCTTGTGGAGACTGGAGAAACATTAAAGAAGAACGGTCTTGTCGAGGTAGAGACCATGATGCAGGTAAGTTCCAAGCTTGTCTGCAACAGGGCGAGCCTCAAGATGAAACCTACCCGTATAAAAGAGCTTGTGGAGCGGCTCGCCCGTGCCGTAGATAAGTTGGGGGTTTAGTTGCCGTGCGGATAAAGAGAAGTAAAGATAAGGGCTTTAAAGAGTGGCTTTTGAAGATTACCGGTCGCGGCGGGTCTGTGCCTGCCGGTATTGAGGAAGCGGTTAAAGATATAATAGGCAACGTGCGCGCCAGAGGAGACAGGGCGCTTTGCGACTACACCAAACGCTTCGACTCCGTATCCGTAAAGATAAATTCGAAGAGCGGCAAGGGCTTTTTCGAGGTCTCGAAACGGGAGATTAACAGGGCGTATAACTCTGTTCCGGCAAAAGACCTTGAGGTATTGGAAGCGGCTGCTGAAAGGATAGAATCTTTTCACTTGCGGCTGCTGGAGGACTCCTGGTCTTATACCGATACCGACGGTTCGGTCTTAGGCGTTAAGGTCACCCCGGTTGAGCGCGCCGGAATCTATGTGCCGGGAGGCAAGGCGGCCTATCCGTCAACAGTTTTAATGAACGCTATTCCGGCGGAGGTGGCCGGAGTTGACGAAGTTGTTATGGTTACGCCGCCCACTGTCGACGGGATTAATCCGTACGTTCTGGCCGCCGCGAAACTCGCGGGCGTCGATAAAGTTTTCAGGGTAGGGGGCGCGCAGGCTATTGCGGCGCTCGCTTACGGTACCGAGAGTATACGGGCGGTAGACAAGATAACAGGGCCGGGCAACATTTATGTGGCAACGGCAAAGAGGCTTGTTTACGGTACGGTGGATATAGATATGATAGCCGGGCCGAGCGAGATTCTGATAATAAACGACGGCACGGGAGAGGCGTCGTGGATGGCGGCAGACCTTCTCGCACAGGCCGAGCACGACGAGCAGGCCTCTTCTATTTTAATAACGACCTCTTTAAAGATCGCGCGCGAGGTCGCGGGTGAGGTAGAGGCGCAGCTTAAGAGACTTAAAAAACGCGGTATCGCCGCTGAATCTATAGAACGGTACGGTGCAATAATAGTCGTAAAAGAGCTTGTTGAGGCCGTGGAGATATCGAACTCTATAGCGCCAGAGCATCTTGAGCTTTTTGTGAAGGAGCCGGAGGAGCTTCTGCCCTCTATCCGTAACGCGGGGGCGGTCTTTTTAGGTTACGAAACCCCTGAGGCCTTCGGCGACTACCTTGCCGGGCCGAATCACACGCTGCCAACTGGCGGTACGGCCCGTTTCAGTTCGCCGCTCGGTGTGCAGGACTTTTTAAAGCGCACGAGCATTATAGGGCTTTCTGAGGCCGGCATACGGAAGTTTGGCAGAAAAGCGGCCCGCCTTGCCGCTATTGAGGGGCTTGGCGCGCACGCAAAGAGCGTAAACGTAAGGCTGGCCGGGTTGAAGAAGTCCGGCGGCACGAAGAGTAAATCGTAAAAAAAATAAGAGGGGGCGCGGAAGATGGCACGAACCGCTAAAGTAGAGCGTAAGACAAAAGAGACCGGCATAGAGCTGGCCTTGAATATAGACGAGGGCGGGGAGTCCGATATCTTCACCCCCCTTCCGTTTTTCACCCACATGCTCGACAATTTTTCACGCCACGGCCTCTTCAGTATTCAGCTCGACGTAAAGGGCGATATAGAGGTTGACCTTCACCATACGGTTGAGGATGTAGGGCTCGCGCTCGGCGCCGCCTTTGCCTCTGCCCTTGGCGACAAGCGCGGCATTAGAAGGTGCGCTTGCGCGAGCGTGCCGATGATGGACGCCCTCTGTTCGGTTGTGGTCGATATATCGGGCAGGCCGTACTTCAGGTTCGATACCACGCGAAACTCATACGCTGTCGCCCATAAGTCCGTTGCCTCGGTTGTAGGCAGTTCGCTTGAGAAGGCCTTTGATATCGATCTTACCTGTGAATTTTTAAAGGCGTTTTCCAACAGCGCCGGGCTCGACCTGCATGTAAAGCTTGAGTACGGCAGAGACGTGCACCACTCGATAGAGTCTATCTTCAAGGCGTTCGGGCGCGCTCTTTCGGCGGCTGTTGAAAAAGACGACAGGATTAAGGGCGTGCCCTCAACAAAGGGGATACTTTGAAAACCGATGGTACGGTAACTGCTTCTTCCCGGACAATAGCGGCAGGCTCGACCAGGGGGATATTTTAATAATAGATGATAGCGGTAATAGATTACGATATGGGCAACCTGAGAAGCGTTGTCAAAGGGTTTGAAAAGATAGGCGTCAGCGCCGTTATAACGCGCAAGCCGGAAGAGATAGAAGGGGCGAGCCATGTTGTGCTGCCGGGTGTCGGAGCCTTTGAGGATTGCATGCGCAACCTCGAAGCGTACGGCCTGATCGACCCTATTCTAAAGAGCGTAGAGTCCGGCAAGCCTTTTCTGGGCATCTGTCTGGGTTTGCAGGTATTGCTTGAAGAGAGCGACGAGTTCGGGGCGCACAAGGGGCTCGGTATTATTAAGGGCTCGGTTGTAACTTTCGCGCCGGACATGGTAGTTGAAACCCCGGCGGGAACGGAGCGGCTGAAGGTTCCGCACATGGGGTGGAACTCTATAAAAAAAGAGAAAGAGTCGCGGCTGCTCGGCGGCATAAAAGACGGCGAGTACTTTTATTTCGTTCACTCCCATTACGCCGCGCCAACAGAACCTTCCGTAAGACTTACAACAACACGGTACGGAAAGGACTTTACCAGCTCCGTTGAGGTAGACAATATAATGGCGGTTCAGTTCCATCCGGAAAAGAGCCAGGGCGCCGGGCTCAGGGTGTTGAAGAACTTCAGCCTGTTAAGCTGATAAACCGACCGTATGCAACCGGCCGGATCGAAGTAGATTAAGTGGGGGGCTTATTTATTCAGACCTTACTTAGACACAAAGAAGTGTTGTCCTGATCGATAACTGTAAGTTCTTGATCAGGTAAGAAAAAGAAAGATCATACAGTTTATTTCGCCGTTAAAACACCAGGCACCTGTCTGGTGATGAACAGGCCGTTTAAAGAACCCGAGCCGAAGGCTTGTTACACAAAGATACCCCCGGCTCCTGTCGAGGGAGGTTCACTTTTTGTCTCTGAATAACTCAGGGACGAATTATGCAGAGGTTACCTGATATGATAGTTATAGCGGCTATAGACCTGAAGGGCGGCCAGTGCGTGCGCCTTTCCCAGGGCGATATGGATAAAGTAACCGTTTTTGCCGACGATCCGGTGGAGATGGCGAAGAGGTGGGAGGCTTCAGGCGCGCGCCTTATTCACGTGGTCGATCTTGACGGCGCTATAGAGGGAACCGCTAAGAACTTCGAGGTCGTTGAGCGAATAGTTGAATCGGTGAACGTGCCCGTGCAGATAGGGGGCGGTATAAGAGACCTTGACGTGGCTGAAAAGTACCTTAAGCTTACCGGTATTAAGCAGGTCATACTCGGCACCGCCGCTATTAAAGACCCTGATTTCTTAGTTGAACTCGTTAAGAGGCACCCTCGGCGAGTGGCTGTAGGCATAGACGCGAAGAACGGGCTTGTCGCTATCAAGGGCTGGGTAGAGGTAACGGAAATGAAGGCGGTTGACCTTGCGAGGCAGCTCGAAGGCGTTGGCGTATCTTGTATAATCTATACCGATATAGCGCGCGACGGAATGATGGCGGGGCCGAATTTCGATGAGACGGCCAAGATGGCAGATTCTGTCTCTATCCCGGTGATCGCCTCCGGCGGCATCTCTTCCATAGCGGATGTGGAGAGGTACCGAAAGACAGCGGTAGAAGGCGTGCTGATAGGGCGCGCCCTTTATACCGGAGCCATAGACCTTGTAGAAGCTATAAAGACCGCGGACGTCCTGTAGGCTTTTATTATAGTATCGGCAGTAAGGGGATTTTAACGGATGCTGGCAAAAAGAATAATACCGTGTCTTGATGTTAAAGATGGCCGTGTTGTCAAAGGGGTCAGTTTTGTAGAGCTTGTAGATGCCGGAGACCCGGTGGAGTCCGCCCTCGCTTACGAGGCGCAGGGCGCCGACGAGCTGGTTTTTTTAGATATAACCGCCTCTCACGAAGAGCGCAAGACAATACTCGACGTTGTTAGAGAGACCGCCGCCGATGTCTTTATGCCGCTGACCGTTGGCGGGGGCATACGTACGATTGAAGATATTAAAGAGCTTCTGCACGCCGGTACGGACAAGGTCTCTATAAATACCACTGCCGTTGAAAACCCGGAGTTTGTCAAAGAGGCGTCGAGACGTTTCGGCAGCAGTTGCATTGTGGTGGCTATAGACGCCAAGCGGCGTGTCGATAAAGAGAAAGATTCTTTTATCGAACCGCCCGAATGGGAGGTCTTTACCCACGGCGGCAGAAGACCGACCGGGCTTAACGTTGTTGAGTGGGCGGTAAAGATGCAGGAGTACGGCGCGGGCGAGATACTTCTGACCAGTATGGACTCCGACGGACAGAAAAACGGTTACGATATAGCCCTTACGCGCGCCGTGGCGGACGCTTTACGTATTCCTGTTATCGCTTCGGGCGGGGCGGGCACACTCGCCCATATAACCGAGGCCTTTACCTGCGGGCATGCGGACGCGGCTCTCGCGGCCTCTATCTTTCACTTCGGAGAGTTCACTATTCCAGAGACAAAAGAGTACCTTAAGAGAGAGGGCGTGCTTGTGAGGCCGCCGTATATCTCAGACGACGGCGAAGCCGTATGAAACAGGGAGAAGGGTACCTAAAGCTTATTATCCTTTATAAGACCGTGATGGGGACAAGCGAGCTTATACTCTCAGTGGTTCTTTCAAGGCTTCTGGATGAAGACTTAGGCGTGCTGATAAGAGGTATGGCCGGAATTCTCAGGCTCGATACCGACACCTATTTTATCTCGTACCTTATAGAGCACGCTACATCTCTTGGCAACGGCGCGGTTATTATTTCGCTGATAGTGCTTGTTACTTTTGGCGTGCTAAACCTGATAGAGTCTTACGGGCTGCACAATAGAATGCGCTGGGCGGAGTGGCTTACGGTAATCGGCACCGGCGCGCTAATACCTTATGAAGCGTATGAGATAATAAAATCTTTTTCGTTTGTTAAGGTCTTTGTGCTGATAATAAACAGCCTTATAGTCTACTATCTTGCGAAGCATAAGGAATTATTTAAAAGAAGAGAGGTTGGCGGGGCCTAAAGGTCTTGATTTGATCTTGAAAAAGTAGTATATATATCTATTCAATTGAGTGCCGCGGCATTACGGTGTCGGCCACGTTGTTCGGGCCGTCCTTTAACTGTCGTGGATGTTTATAGTCCCTTGTTCCGTTATTTTGCAGACGGAACGAACCTGCCGTGAAAAAAACGCGGGGAACCGGAAGGAGAAGTGATGGACAGACGTTACGAGACAATCTGTATTATCAGGGCCGATATAGGCGAGGCTGAAATCAAGGCTATCGTTACCAGGTCTTCAGAGCTTATAACCCGCGAGTCGGGCACGGTAAACACCGTTGACGAGTGGGGCAGAAGGCGTTTGGCCTACCCGATTCAGAAGAAGAACGAAGGTTACTACGTTCTTTTCGATTACAACAGCAGCCCTGCGGCGAGCAAAGAGTTAGAGCGTTCCTTAAAGATCAACGAGGACGTGGTAAGGCAGCAGACCGTTAAGCTCGACACCGAGTACGTTGCGCCCGCCCCTGAGCCGGAGAAGGTTGAAGAGCCGGTAAAGGAGACTGAGACGAAAGAGGCCGCAAGCGCGACAGAAGCAGAGACAAAACCCGAGACAGAGGTTAAGGATGCTCCGGCTGAAAAGTGCGAAGCCCCTGTAACCGAAAGCGCTAAAGAGGCCGCAAGCGCGACAGAGGCAGAAACAAAAACCGAGACAGAGGTTAAGGAGACTCCGGCTGAGAAGTGTGAAGCTCCGGTAACCGAAACCGCTAAAGAGACCGATAAGACGGAAGAAGGGGGCGCAGATGGATAACAGAAGACCGGGCGGCTCAAGTTCCGCAGGTAGCAGACCAGGTGGCGGCAGACCGGGCGGCGGCAGGCCGGGCGGAGCCGGGGGCAGAGGCCGTTTCATGCGCAAGCGCGTATGCAGGTTCTGCAAGAACGAAGGCGTAAAGATAGATTACAAAGACGCCAAGGCGCTCAGGCCGTACCTGACCGAGAGGGGCAGAATAATGCCGAGCAGAATAACCGGCACCTGCGCCAAGCACCAGAGGGCGATCAGCACGGCGATAAAGAGAGCGCGTAATATCGCTATTATACCGTATACTACTATCAGCATGGGTTGAGTCGAAACGTGCTGCATATAATACTTTAAGCAGTGGAGCAGTTTAATGAAGGTTTTACTTAAGAAGTCGATTGAGCAGCTCGGCAATTACGGCGACGCCGTTACCGTAGCGGGCGGGTTTGGCAGAAACTACCTTATTCCAAAGGGGTTTGCCATATTGGCGACTCCTGGAAACATACGGCAGTTGAACTCCGAAAAAGAGGCTTACCTTAAAAAAGAGGCGGCCAAAAGGGCTGACGCTCAGAAAGCGGCGGATAAGCTCTCCGAGGTCTCTCTCAGCTTTACCAAAAAGGTCGGCGAAGAGGGCAAGCTTTTCGGTTATGTTACAGCCCACGATATTGAGGTTGAACTCAAGGGCAAGGGCTTTGAGCTTGAGAGAAAATCTATTCATCTGGAAGAGCATATAAAGACACTCGGAAGCCATACCGTCTCCATAAAGATAGCTTCCGAGGTAAACGCCGAGATCAAGGTCGAGGTGGTTGCCGAAGAAGAGGAGTCCGAGTAATGTTTTAGCCGCTCTTATACGCGGCCTTATTTTAAGGGGCCGCGTATAAAGCGGTAAGTACTGCCAATGGCTTCTGTTCAGCAAAAAGCACTTCATAAATCCCCACCCAACAACTTAGATGCGGAGCAGTCCGTGCTTGGCGGTATCCTTATCGAGAAGGACGCCATCAACTCCGTGCTCGGAATACTCGCGCACGACGTAAGCGACTTCTACCACGAGGCCAACGCACGGCTCTTTATCTCAATGGTCTCACTCTTTGAAAGGTGTGTCCCTATAGACGCTGTTACGCTCGGAGACCTCATGAAAGGGTCGAGCGCGCTAAACGGGGTCGGCGGAATCTCCTATATCGGAGAGCTTGTCGAGTCAACACCGACCGCGGCGAATATAGAGTATTACGCTAAAATAGTTAAAGAGAAATCTCTGCTGCGAAAGATCATAGGCGCCGCTACCGACATAGCCGCAATGGGGTACGGGGGGGTCGAGTCTGTCGAGGATTTTATAGACGAGGCAGAGCAGAAGATATTCGCCATTGCCCAGGACAAGACCAAACAGTCCTGCTACGCGCTAAAAGACCTGATTAAAGACAGCTTTGAGACGATAGAGAAGCTCTACGAACGCAAGACCCACATCACCGGAATATCTACCGGTTTTAAAGACCTCGACAAGATAACCGCCGGGCTTCAGAACTCCGACCTTATAATCATAGCAGGCCGTCCCGCTATGGGTAAGACATCGTTCTGCCTGAATGTCGCCGAGTATGCCGCTATTGAAGGCAAGATGCCTACAGCCGTCTTCTCGCTTGAGATGAGCAAAGAGCAGCTTGTGCAGCGTATGCTCTCTTCGCGCGCCATGGTCGATCTGCAACGCATAAGAAGCGGTTTTTTAAAAGATTCCGACTGGGGCAGCCTTACTACAGCGGTCGGCAAGCTTTACGAAGCGCCTATCTATATAGACGATACCCCGGCTCAGAGCGTACTTGAAATGAGGGCCAAGGCCCGGAGATGGAAGGCTGAGTTCGGAATAAAGCTAATAGTTATAGATTACCTTCAGTTGATGCGCGGCAGAAGGTCGAGCGACAACAGAGAGCAGGAAATCTCCGACATATCACGCTCGCTCAAGGCTATGGCAAAAGAGCTTCACCTGCCTGTGGTAGCGCTTTCGCAGCTTTCGCGTATGACCGAGCGGCGGGAGGGCAACAGGCCTATGCTCTCAGACCTTAGAGAGTCGGGGGCTATCGAGCAGGATGCCGACGTAGTGATGTTCGTCTACAGAGAGTCTGTCTACAAACCGTGCGAATGTCCGCCAGACCTCTGTACGTGCGGACGCAGAAAGACGGCTGAGATAATCGTGGCCAAACAGCGTAACGGCCCTACGGACACGATAAAGCTCACCTTCTTAAATGAGTTCACCCGTTTTGTTGATCAGGCATCAAGCGAGTACGAGTCTTCCGGGGAGTGGGTGGATTAAGTCTATGCGCTCTTCTCTTGGGCAAGTGGCAAGTTTTTTTTAGCAGTAGTTACGGGCAAGTAAAATTTTCAGGCGGTTCCGTTCTTTTTTCTTCAGTCTCTTTTTTTACTTTTACGTCTTTACGTACCTCGTTACTTCCCGCCCTTCCTGTTTTATACTAACTCTTCTTTCCTCATATCTATCCTGATATCTGTTATAACTTAATCGTACTTCTTTTAAATACCGTGGCAAAAAAACCTTTTTTCAGTTGGAGAGGCGTGAAGAACAGATTCGCAGATGTGGCTGTAGAGCTACCGCTTGATGGTACTTTTGTGTACTCCGTTCCCGTCGGGTTGAGCGTGGCGGTAGGCTCCCGTGTGCTCGTGCCTTTCGGGCGGCGGCGAATTACGGGTTACGTTGTAGGTCTGCGCGCGGCTCTTGATATAGAAGGTTTGAAAGAGTCGGCAGTAAAAGAGATACTCGATTCGCTCGACTCCGCTCCGCTCTTTGGCGTTAAGCGGCTCAAGTTCTTTTTATGGTTATCCTCTTATTACTTCGCCCCGCCCGGTATGGTGCTCTCTTTAATTCATCCGCCGGAAACATCTTTAAAGAGTTTTCGTTATATCCGCGCTACGGATAAGGGCACAAGTCTGCTCGTTTCACTCAAAGAGCGGACCGGGGAGGAGTATGGGGGCGATAAAGGCGACATAGAGGTTTTAAGAGGGATAGAAAAGAGCATAAAGTTCGCTGCGGTCGAGCGCAAATTCGGCAGAAAACTTCCAGTACATTCTATAGTATCGAGGTTGAAGAGGGCCGGGTTGCTTGTAGAAGAGGTGAAGTTAAAGAGCGGAATTGCCACAAAGGTAGAGTCTTTTGCGGAGCTTAATACAGAATTTAATCAGCCCGCTATTGAAGCGGTTAAGGCCGCTTTAAAACGCGCGCCTCTGCAAGTGAGGATCTATTCGTATATAGAAGAGCACGGCAAGACGAGGTTTTCAGACCTGAGGCGTGAGCTTGGCGGGGTAGACGGAGCGCTAAATGCGCTTGTGAAAAAGGGGCTGCTCAATATTACGAAAGAGCGTATCTACAGGAACCCGTCAACGGAAATCAGGCCGATTTCCGCCGACCACACCCCGAACAGCGCTCAGGCTTCAGCAATAGAGGCTATTGCCGGGGGGCTTCGCTCCGGCGGTTATCAGCCATTTTTACTATACGGGGTAACGGGCAGCGGTAAGACTTTTGTTTACCTTAAGGCGCTTGAAGAGGTGGTGGCTGCAGGAGGCAGGGCTCTATTCCTGGTGCCGGAGACGGCGCTTGCCCAGTGGCCGGTAGCCTATTTAGCCGACCGGTTTCCGGGGCGTGTCGCCGTTATGCACAGCGCGCTTTCAGCGGGTGAGCGGTTTGACGAATGGCAGCGCATCGTTGACGGCGAGGCCGATATAGTCGTTGGCGCGCGTAGCGCCCTCTTTGCGCCTATAAAAGAGCTTAAACTTATTATAGTGGACGAAGAGCACGAGGCCTCTTATAAGCAGGAGGAGGGGGTGCGGTACCACGGCAGGGACTGCGCGCTTATGCTCGCCAAGACTTTAGGCATAACCGTTGTGCTCGGTTCCGCTACGCCCTCGGTAGAGACTTTTTATAATGCGGGTGGAGGTGCCTCTAAGGAAATCTCCGGTAGCGGATTAGATACTTCCGCCGCAAAGGCCGGGAGCGGAGCCGGTCGAGGTATAAGGCATAAGATTGAAATGTTGAGGTTACCGGTAAGAGCCTCGGGCGCGAGCCTGCCGGAGACCGAGATAGTGGATATGCGCGGGAAAAAAGGCGTGGTGCTCTCCGACGAACTGAGCAACGGGCTAAAGCGGGTTATTGAGGACGGGCATCAGGCGATACTGCTTCTGAACAGGCGGGGTTACTCCAACTCTATACTCTGCCGCGACTGCGGCAGAACGTTTGAGTGCCTCAACTGCTCGGTTACGCTTACGCTGCATAAGAGGCGCAATGCTCTTGTCTGCCATTACTGCGATTTTACGCTTACGGCGCCTACCGAGTGCCCGGACTGCGCAAGCACAGAGCTTGTAGAGCCGGGCATGGGAACCGAACGGCTCGAAGAGGAGGTGCGCGCGCTTGCGCCAAAGTCCCGTCTGGCCCGAATGGACAGGGACACTACAAGAGCTAAAGGGGCGAGCGCAAAGATAATAGAGGCGATGGAGAGCCGGGAGGCCGATATACTGGTCGGAACACAGATGGTCTCCAAGGGGCACCACTTTCCGGGCGCGACCTTTGTTGGTATCGTTGCCGGAGATACCTCTTTGACGTTGCCGGACTTCAGGGCCTCGGAGAGAACTTTTCAGCTTGTTACGCAGGCCGCGGGGCGGGCCGGCAGGGGAGAGGTTAACGGAACTGTGGTCATACAGACCCTCAACCCTGAGCATTACGCCTTTATAACCGCATCTAAGCACGATTACGAAGCCTTCTACTCTGAAGAGATAGCCCTCAGGGAAGAGGTTGGGTACCCGCCCTTTAAACGCCTCTGTTCGATACGTGTAGAGGCAACGGAGGCGCAACGCGCCGAGCGCGCGGCAACTCTTCTTGGTTCTGCCGCCTCTTCTGCCAGAGAGGTAAAGAGCGGGGTTATAACCGTTTTAGGCCCTGTACCGGCTTTTTTAGCCCGTGTCAAAGGGCGGTACCGCTGGCAGATGCTCTTAAAGGCGTCGGACGTAAAGGCGCTGCACTGTTGCGCTAAAAGCATCAGGGCAACTTTTTTGGCCCGCATGGAAAAAGGCGTTACGATCACCTTAGATGTAGACCCGATCACAATTCTTTAATCCCGCCCGTTCCCCTCCTGCGCCCTTCAAGCTCTTCTTAAACAGGCTGGCAGAGCAGGTCTCTACTACGCAATCTTTTCATACCCTATGCACTTTTTTCACTAAAGGCATTGCCGCCGATTACCGAAAAGTTAAATATGTCAAATGTTTATCTCTTTGGCATTAACCTTGCATTATTATAAAAACAGGTAAGACCGGGAGATGCTCCTGTGAGCGGGTTCAGCTTCGGCTACCGGTTGCGGTTGATGCGAAATACGGCAGAGTAAAGTGGAGACCTATAAGTCATGGATAAGTCCGAGGTAATAAAAAAGAGAGGGGTAGCCGGTGCCGGAACTGCTTTTTACGGCGCAAGGCTTGGAGGAGAAGGCGGGTTTTCGCTTCTTGAGCTTATAATCGCTATATCCATTCTTGCGATCGGTCTTGTTGCGGCGGCAACTACCCTTTCTACAGGTATTGGAACAAACCGTATGGCTCAAAGACTTACGGTAGAGACCAACCTCGCATACTCAGTGCTCGACGAGTTTCTCTCTAAAGACGCCGGAGATGTGCTCTTTGACAATAGCGCCGTCGGGGTTGTTTACGACCTCGATACCGGTAACGCCGTCTCTACAAGAGTGGTAAACGGCGTAACATATTCGGCGCTCTACTCGATAACCAGCAACAGCCCGGTTGCCGGCGTAGCCCAGGTTTCGGTAACGGTATCCGGCGGCGGAAGAAGCGTAACCCTGACAACTATCAAGAGGTCTATCTGATGTTAGGTAAACGGAAGTTTAATAGCTCTATAATGGCCGGAAGCGGCGCAGTCTCCGGTTTTTCTCTTATCGAGCTTCTTATAGCTATGTCTATACTCGGCACTTTAATGATTGCCGTTTTCGCTCTATATAATATGCAGCACAAAATGACCTATATAGAAGAGGATGTCGTAGAGGTTCAGCAGAATCTTCGCATGGGTATGGACCATATACTGCGCGACCTCCGCTACGGCGGAATACTCGTTACCGGTTCTACGGCGCCCGTGTTCGCCATAGCCGACAATACAGGTCTTAACGCAACGGACGCGATTACACTTAATACCTCTTCGTCCGCCAATACATTCGCCCGTGTCGATCTCGACCTCGCGACCAATATAGTTAGCGGAGTAGACGTAACCTTTACGGTAGCGTCGGCACAGGAGGTTGACGGTTTCTCCACAGGGGATCTTTTCAGGGTAATCAATTCGAGTGAAAAATCGGAGCCGATAAGCACATACTTTACGGTAACGGGTACCGATAGAACGGGGCCGACTATTACGGGCTCTCCTGCGGCCACGGCAACCAACGTTCTTTTCAGGCGTGGTTTTATGATTGCCAAAACCGGTACCTCCGTGCCGGATACTTTTCCAAATACGGTTCATTACTGCGTAGGCCCTAACGCCGCTTGCGGCCCGGCAATAACGACCTGCACAATAGGAAACTGCCTTATAAGAATAGAGAACGGTATACCGGACAACGGGGACGTAATCGCGGAGAATATTCAGGACTTGCAGTTTTCCTATATTCTCGACGGCACAACCGCCGAGGTCTCTACAACGGGCAACCCGGCTAACGTAAGGGCGGTAAGGGTAAACCTGACGGGTGTGACCGTAGACACCGCGGCCCTTTCCGGCACGGCCAAAACACGTAACCTTACCGCCGTGGCAAAGCTCAGGAACAGGTAAAAGGAAAGTGAAAAGGTCGGTACAATGGATAAAGGTATTAAAGTGAATATTTTGAATAATGAAAAGGGCATAGCTCTTGTGCTTGTTCTTATGATGATGCTGCTGCTCTCCGTGCTCGGCACTACCATATACACAACCTCGTCTACGGAGATAAGGATTTCGAGGAACAACCGCTTTATGAACGAGGCCTTCTACGCGGCGGAGCGTGGTGTGGAGTACGCGCAGGCCGATGCCAATATATACTCGGTAATAGGCACTGGTACGGCAAGCGTACCGGCCACGGGTGTAAACCTTGCTTCGGGCAATACCGACGTAACGGGCACGGTAAACTTTCTCGCTACCGGAAACCCGCCACGCGGTTCGGGTGTGGATATTACCGAGTTTCAGGCAAATTATTTTTTAATCAATACTACCGGTACGACTTTATCGAATACGAGCGTAAGGCTTGAAAATAATGTGGGCAGAATAATACCACGGCCCTGAGAATGCGTTGTTGCAGCGCAAAAAGAGGTGATGTTATGAAGAAGCTACTAATTTATCTTGCGGTAATGGCTCTATTGATACTGCCGGTTACGTCGTACGCATTCGACCAGTATGTGGGGGACACGGCCATATACGGTATATCAACCTCTACGGTACAGCCAAACGTTTTAATAGTGCTTGACAACTCAGGCTCTATGAACAGCTCTATAGAGTTGATACCCGGTACCCCGTACAACCCCGCTACGATCTACCCCGTTACCAATAACTGCGACGGAGACCCCTGCAACACCAATCAGGTTTACAAATGGCGCAAGAGTAAGGCGGAGTGGTCGAACTACATAACCAACTTTAACACCATAAGCTGCTCCAAGGCAAAAAACGCCTTTGCGACCACCGGAACCTATCAGGGCAAGTTGAAGAGCAACGGAAGTTGTTCGAGCAAGAAGGCCTCTTTCGCCATAGGAAATTATGTAAACTGGCTTGCGATATCGGGCGGCGGAACGAGAAGAAAGATGGATGTGGCAAAGGAGGTTCTTACCGACCTTGTAAGCTCCACCAGCGGAGTAAGGTTTGGCGTAATGCTCTTTAACCTGCACGAAGGCGGCCATATTCTCGGTACCGCAGACAGTTACGGCTGGAGCGGTTACAAAGGTTTTGTTAAGGATATGGACACGCTCTTTTCAGGCACCACCACCAACAAGACAGCGTTGCTGAACTCTATCGCCAATGTCAACCCGACGACATGGACACCTCTTGCAGAGACGCTCTATGAGAGCAAACTCTATTTTCAGGGTAAGTCCAGTTACTTCAACAGCGGCCAGAGTTATACTTCGCCTATAGAATACTCCTGCCAGAACAATTATATTATCGTCGTAACCGACGGCATGTCCACCCAGGACATTAACTCTGTTCTTACCGGTATCTGCTCCAGCGGAGACTGCGACGGTGATAACTTTGAGCCGGGTTCCGACCCCGCAAAGACCTACTACTGGGGCGGTTCCGACTATCTTGACGACGTAGCTAAGTATGTCTACGACAACGATATGCTGCCCGACAACTCTTCAATTGCCAAGACTACGGGCAAGCAGAATATTATTACCCATACCATCGGGTTCGGTATAGCGGGCAACGCCTCTGCCGAGCTGCTGCTTCAGGAGACGGCTTATAACGGCGGTGGAAATTACTACTCGGCCACCTCGACAACGGGGCTTAGCGAGGCGCTGCGCCAGATACTCGCCTCTATTCTTGAGGACAATACCTCTTTTGTCGCCCCTGTGCTGCCTGTCAGCCCGGAAAACAGAACGTACTCAGGTTCGCGCGTCTACATGGGCTTTTTTAAACCGCAGACCAACGCGTTCTGGTTTGGTAATCTTAAAAAGTACGGCCTCAGTTCTTCAGGCGCGGTTATGGACAAGAACTCGAATCCGGCGACCAACGCCGACGGTTCGCTCCGTACGAACGCCACAAGTTACTGGAGCGTGCTGCCTGACGGCGGAGACGTTGACGCCGGAGGCGTAGGTGAGCTTCTTCTTACCCGTACTACGGCTCGCAACATCTATACCTACACGGGCACATCCACCGATCTTACGAACTCGACCAACGCCTTTACGACTTCCAATACCGCGATTACCAATACGACCCTTAATGTCGTATCGACAGTGGATAAAAACAGTCTGGTCAATTATGTTATAGGCAACGACGCCTATGACGACGACGGCAACGGCATTACGGCTGAAAAGAGGATGTGGATAATGGGCGATGTGCTGCACTCCAAGCCAAGAGTCGCCCACTACGCGTCTTACTCTATTGTTGACGAGGGAAACTGTTCTGTAAACAAGTCGGTAATCTTTGTAGGCTCTAACGACGGTATGCTGCATGCCTTTAACGACTGCGACGGTTCGGAGGCGTGGGCGTTCATACCGCAGGACTTATTACCTTACCTGAAGTATATGCCGGGCAACTCGCATACCTATTTTATGGACTCCTCACCGGTGCTCTACACCTACGACGCCAATAATAACGGCAGTATAGAGCCGGTAAACGGCGATAAGGTGATCTTAATCATCGGGCAGAGAAGAGGCGGCGGTTTTTATTACGCCCTCGATGTAACCAACCCTGATGTGCCTGTTTATATGTGGAGGCTAAGCGCCACGGAGAGCCCGTCGGGTGTAAATACCGATTACTCCGAACTTGGAGAGACATGGAGCGAGCCGAGTATAGATAAAGTGCTCCTGGATGTAAGCGGCGCGAGTACCGCGAAGGTTGTAATGTTTATAGGCGCCGGTTACGACAATATCTCCGAAGATCTCGATACCCCGATTACGGATACAAAAGGGCGCGGAATCTATGTGGTTGAGATTGCGACGCTCAACTCGTCGGGCGTACCGAGCTTCACCAACTCCGGGCACAAGGTCTGGGGTTATACAAACGCCGATAGCGCATCTCTTACGCACTCCATAGCTTCGGATCTGTCCGTTATGGATATAGATTCCAACGGTTACGCGGACAGGGTATATGTCGGAGATACAGGGGGCAATATGTGGCGCTTCGACGTATCGAGCCCTTATACCGCCTCCTGGGGAT
>JAJRYL010000348.1 GCA_024275855.1 Deltaproteobacteria bacterium | reverse complement strand
GCCTTTTGGAATAGGTATGCTGCCCGCCGGTTTTATCTTAGCTATTATGATAATACCTTTTATCTCTTCTGTTTCGAGGGACATTTTTTTAATGGTTCCGCCTATCTTAAAAGAGTCCGGTTACGGTGTAGGGGCCACCAAGTGGGAGGTTATCCGCAAAGTGGTGCTGCCGTTTGCGAGAAGCGGAATAATAGGCGCTGTAATATTAGGGCTCGGGCGCGCGCTCGGAGAGACTATGGCCGTGACCTTTATGATAGGCAACTCGCCGGATATCAGCATCTCTTTGCTCGACCCTGCTACCTCTATTTCAGCCACCCTTGCAAACGAGTTTACAGAGGCCGATCACTCGTTATACCTTTCGAGCCTTGTGGAACTCGGACTTCTGCTCTTTGTGATAACCTTTGTGGTACTCGCTATCTCTAAATTGATGACAATGAGGTTAGCCAGAAGATGATCTATCGGGTCTGCGCTGTATCGATACGCCTTTACGGCGCAACTGTTCCAGCGGGGCAAAACTGATGGGACTGCATTATTTCAAACGGAAGTTATTAAATTTCCTTGTGCTCGGCGCCTCTTTCCTCTCTGCTGTTTTCGGTATTTTTTTTCTGTGCTGGATACTTAAAGACGTGATTCTGCTCGGGCTGCCCGCTCTCAACTCGTCGTTCTTTATCAACCTTCCGGCGCCTCCGGGAATGGAGGGCGGCGGGGTCGCTAACGCAATTGTCGGCACCATACTTATAACGGTTATAGCGACCGTCGCGGGTGTTCCAGCGGGAATACTGGCAGGCACATATCTGTCGGAGTTTGGCCGCAAGAGCCGTGTGGCGGGGGCCGTGCGCTTCTTGTCCGATATTCTGGTAAGCGCCCCGTCAATCGTTGTCGGTATCTTTGTCTACGCCCTTGTCGTTGCTCCGATGCGTGGTTTTTCCATGCTTGCGGGCGCTATGGCGCTCGCTATAATTATGCTGCCGGTCGTTATCCGCACCTCCGAAGAGGTACTGAAGCTGGTGCCGGACTCCACGCGAGAGGCCGCGCTTGCGCTTGGGGCGCCGCAGTGGAAGGTTACGGTTTATGTTGTCTACAGGGGCGCGCTCAAGGGGATGGTAACGGGTGTAATGCTTGCCGTGGCGCGTGTCTCAGGAGAGACGGCCCCGCTTCTGTTCACCTCGTTCAATAACGCGTTCTGGAATTTCAGTTTGACTGAGCCAACGGCTTCGCTTACAGTAACGATATACAACTACGCAATGGCGCCTTATGAAGACTGGCATGCTATCGCGTGGGGCGCGGCGCTTTTAATAACCGCTATGCTCCTTATAGTAACACTTTTAGCTCGACTCTTAGCAGGAGGAAGATCATCACGATGAGCGACACCATTGAAGTAAAAGGGCTGAGCTTCTATTACGGAACCAAGCAGGCTCTGATCAATATCGATATAGATATTAAGATCGGAGAGATAACGGCCCTTATCGGGCCTTCGGGCTGCGGTAAAACCACCTTTCTGCGCTGCTTCAACCGCATGCACGACCTGTACCCCGGTAACCGTTACGAAGGCGAGATACATCTTGGCGGCAGGAATATCTTAGGAAAGGGCATAGACCTTATCAAACTGCGCTCAAGCGTAGGCATGGTCTTTCAGAAACCGACCCCGTTTCCCATGTCCGTTTCGGAAAATATCGCCTTTGGCCTCAGGCTCAAAGGTATTTCCAATAAAGGGGAACTATCCGGCAGGGTAGAGTCCGCGCTTAAAGACAGCGCTCTTTTCGACGAGGTTAAAGAGCGGCTTAACGAATCGGCGCTGTCGCTCTCCGGTGGGCAGCAGCAGCGGTTGTGCATAGCGCGGGCCGTTGCCGTAGAGCCTGACGTTATCCTGATGGACGAGCCGTGTTCCGCGCTCGATCCCGTTGCGACCGTTAAAATCGAAGACCTTATGCTGGAACTTAAGTCGAAGTACACGGTTGTAATAGTAACTCATAATATGCAGCAGGCGGCGCGGGTCTCCGGTTATACGGGTTTCTTTATGCTGGGCGAGGTGATAGAGTTCGACCGCACTAAGCGTATATTTACCACGCCGAAGCAGAAGATGACGGAAGATTATATAACCGGAAGGTTCGGGTAAAGCGCGCGCGCGGCATAGGCACTCTTTCACAGGTTGAACGCTTTTTCTGCTATACTGTGCGGATAAGACAAATGAGTATTTTTAAAATAGAGAGGTGAATTATGACCCGAAAAGAGTATCATCAGTCGCTGCAAGAGGTGCAGGACGATGTGTTGAAGATGTCGCAAATGGTCGGTAAGGCCATTACCGGCTCTTTAAAGGCGTTAAAAGATCGGGATATTACGGCCTCTAAACGGATTGTACGCGAAGATGCGGCTATAAATAAGATGCGTTTCGTAATAGAGAAGAAGTGTATGCTTCTTTTAGCGACACAGCAACCTATGGCGGGAGACCTTCGTGTTCTGGCCTCTGTAATCAATATTATTACGGATCTTGAGCGTATTGGCGATCATGCCGAGGGCATTGCCAAGATAAGCGTTACTATAGGTAAAAAAGAGCTTGTAAAGCCGCTTATTGATATGCCGCGTATGGTAGAGCAGGCAGCGAGCATGCTTTCGAGGTGTATGCAGGCCTTTATGGATAGGGATATCAAAGTAGCGAGGCTGATCTGCGAAGAAGACGATATAGTAGACTATCTGTACGACCATATATATAACGAACTTGTTCTTTTGATGATAAGCAACCCGCAGATTATTAAAGACGCTACTTATCTTATATGGGCGGCGCATAATATAGAGCGCATGGCGGACAGGGTAACCAACATTGCCGAGCGTATCGTTTACATGGTTACAGGCCGCATGGAAGAGATGAACTCAAGTAAGTATTGAGTTTAAGGCTCCGGGCCGGTTTTATAATCGCTGCTCAGACTTGACTCGTAAGGTTATTGGCGCCGAGCTTAAAACGTCAACAGAAGAAGCTCTTTTTTGTCCAGTTAGTGCCGTTATTACCGGTTTTTCCTTAACCGGTTATGTTTACTCAAATTTTTTATCTACCGAATCAACCCGATAAAGCCCGTAAAATATGTTGTTGAGATTATAAGAATTCGAGCGCGGCAGCTCTTTTTTCCGTACCGCTCTGCCGGGCAGG
>JAJRYL010000347.1 GCA_024275855.1 Deltaproteobacteria bacterium | reverse complement strand
GGCGTACCTTGGCGAAGAGGTCACGGAGGCCGTTATTACGGTTCCGGCCTACTTTAACGACGCGCAGCGTCAGGCCACCAAAGACGCCGGCAAGATCGCCGGGTTAGACGTTAAACGCATAATCAACGAGCCGACCGCCTCTTCTTTGGCCTACGGGCTTGAGAAGAAGCACGACCAGATAATAGTAGTATACGACTTTGGCGGCGGTACCTTCGACGTCTCTATACTCGAAGTCGGCGACGGCGTGTTCGAGGTGAAGAGCACCAACGGAGACACCCACCTTGGCGGCGACAACATAGACCATGCGATTATCGAATGGCTTGTCTCCGAGTTCAAGAAGGATCAGGGCGTAGACCTTTCGCAGGACAGAATGGCGCTCCAGCGTTTGAGGGAGTCTGCGGAGAAGGCGAAGATAGAGCTTTCGAGCGCAATGGAGACGGAGATCAACCTGCCCTTTATAACCGCCGATTCATCGGGGCCCAAGCACCTTGTTATGAGGCTTTCGCGCGCCAAGCTCGAACAGCTTGTCAGCGACCTCATCAATCGTTCTATAGAGCCGTGCCGCAAGGCGCTCTCCGACGCCAACTTAAGCGCTTCGGATATAAACGAGGTAGTACTGGTCGGCGGTATGACCCGTATGCCGATGGTTCAGAAGGTCGTTACAGACTTCTTCGGGCGCGAGCCGCACAAGGGCGTAAACCCGGACGAGGTTGTCGCAATCGGCGCGGCCATACAGGGCGGCGTGCTTGCCGGAGACGTTAAAGACGTTGTGCTTTTAGACGTTACCCCGCTCTCTTTAGGAGTAGAGACCCTTGGCGGCGTAATGACTACTTTAATAGCGCGCAATACGACTATTCCGGCCAAGAAGAAAGAGATATTTACCACCGCCGCCGACAACCAGACGCAGGTAGAGATAAACGTGCTTCAGGGCGAGCGTCAGATGGCTACGGACAACAGGGTGCTCGGCAAGTTCAACCTTGTCGGCATACCGAGCGCGCCAAGAGGCGTGCCGCAGGTAGAGGTTGCCTTTGATATCGACGCCAACGGCATACTCAACGTCAGCGCGCGTGATACCGCAACGGGTAAAGAGCAGAAGATAACCATTACCGCATCTTCGGGCCTCTCTTCCGACGAGGTCGAGAAGATGGTGCAGGACGCCGAGGGGCACGAGGAGGAGGATAAGAAGAAGAAGGAGATAATAGAGCTTCGCAATCAGCTCGACTCTATAGTCTACTCCACCGATAAACTTCTTGACGAGAATAAAGAGAAGCTCGACGAAGCGGAGATAAAGAACCTTGAAGAGGCTATTGCCGAAGGCAGAAAGGTTCTTGCGGATTCGAGCGACGACCTTCAGGCCCTGACCGATACCCTCGCCAAGGTAACGGCCGCTTCTCATAAGCTCGCCGAGCAGATGTATAAGGGTACCGAGGCTGAGGGCGCCGAGGCTGGCGCTGGCGCTGCGGGCGAAGGCGAGGCCGCTACCGAAGACGCTACGGTCGTCGATGCCGAGGTCGTAGACGAAGAGAACACCGACTCGACAACGAGTGAAGACGAGAAGGTAGGGCAGTAAGCCGCAAGTAACGTATAAAAATCTGCCCGGTTCTTTTATAATTGGTCGGGCGCCCGGGCGGCAAGAAGGATCCTTGTCTGACAGAGGGTAACAAGAGCGAAGCGGTCTTTCAGGTTATGCCTGAAAGACCGCTTTTTTTCTGTTTATAACTTTTGCCCGCCTGTGCCTCCTTCTCTGTAAAGATGGAAGGATAGGTGGCAGAGTCCGAATTTTATTGATATATTAAACTCTCGGCAATAGTATAAGAGCCGTATCTCATCATGTACGGCGATATAACGGTATAATTTAAACGGTCTTTGCCTGCCGGTGCCTTTTTGAGCGCACCGTTACGGCATTAAACGCAAGGAAGTTTTTAAGGATTAACAGACTATGGCAAAAGATTACTATGAACTGTTAGGGGTACCGAAGGGCGCTACCGAAGATGAGATAAAGAAGGCCTTCAGGAAGCTTACCAAGAAGTACCACCCGGATCTTAACCCGGACGACAAGGCTTCCGAGGCCAAGTTTAAAGAGATAGGCGAGGCCTATTCGGTACTCTCCGATCCAAAAAAACGGGCCGACTACGATCTTAGGGGGCAGTCCCCCTTCGGGCATGGCGGCGCGGGCCACGGAGGTTATCCAGGCGCGGGCGGCGGTTACGGCGCGGGCGGCGGCGGCAACATCAATTTCGAGGACTTCGGTTTTGACGGCGCCGGCGGTTTCGAGGATGTCTTTAGAGACGTCTTCAGCCGGGGCGGCAGGCAGCAGCGCAGGCCCCCGCAGCGCGGCGCCGATATTGAGTACTCGCTTACAATAGATTTTTTAAATGCCGTAAAGGGCACCGAGGTCAAGCTTAAGGTAGCCAGGGGCGAAGGAAAGAAGACCGAGACGATAGTAACCAAGATACCGCCGGGCATTATCGACGGCTCCAAGGTACGGGTCGCCGGTAAAGGTAACAAGGGTACCGGCGGCGGGCCCGCCGGAGACCTCTATATAGTTACCAGGGTAAAGCCGCACAAATACTTTAAAAGGGTCGGCAACGATATTTATGTAGACCTGCCTATAACGGTTGCCGAGGCGGTTAAAGGAACAAAGGTAAGCGTGCCCACTATAGACGGGAATACAACTATAAAAGTACCGCCCGGTACGCAGGGCGGGTCGAAGATGCGCATACGCTCCAAGGGGGTGTACGGGGCGAATAAATCGTCAAGAGGAGACCAGTATGTTATAATAAACATAGTGGTTCCGAAGGATGTTTCGTTCGATTCGATGCGTATGATCGAAGAGTTCGACAAATTGAATCCCTTGAACCCGAGGCAGGGCTTGTGGCGTTAATACCGGCGCTTGAACTCTCCTCTGTTCCTTTCTCGCTTACAGGTGTTTAAGGTTTTTACCGCCTTACCGTTATAATGAGTAAGGGTTTATACTTTATTGGGTGAAGGGCTTGCACGGGCAGCCCTGGGGGATGGAACGGACTCTCAGTTTTTAACCGGTCGGGCGGGTTGAACCTTATACCGCCAGACTCCGGCGTAACGGGAAAAGAGGTCCAGGAATGACTGAAGAACTTGAAGATATAAAAGAGAAGCTTGCGCCCGGCGCCTTAAAGGTGGTGGAGAGCGCTATTGAAGAGAGCCAGAACGCGCAGCACTACTACCTCGGCGTGGAGCACCTGTTCCTCGCCTTCTCAAAGGTCGAAGAGACCTTCTTTCGCGAGGTTATGGAAGACCTTAACCTTGACGTCCATCACGTTATAAATTTTCTCAACGAGCATCTTAGCATCTCGCGCCAGTATATAGGTTACGGGCTTAAGATTCCTCCGGCCACGCAGAACGTCTTTCGCCTTGCGAGTGAAGAGGCGCAGAGGTGGGGCAGGGAGAAGTTCGAGTCTACCGACCTTTTCATAGCGATATTTCAGGAGAACCACTCGTTACCCGCAAAGGTCTTTAGAAGCTTCGGGCTCGACCCCGACTATGTAATGCGCAGGATTACGGTAAAGGTGAGGAGCAAAGAGGAGATGGCCGAAGAGCTTAAAAAGAAGTACGAGCTTCCGCCTAACATGAAGCACTTTGCCGTCAACCTCAACAAGCTCGCCCGTTTCGACAAGCTGCCTATGGTTGTAGGGCGCGACGCCGAGATAGACCAGATGATGGAGGTGCTCTGCCATGTAGAGCGGTCGAACTCCGTTATGATAGTCGGCGAGCCGGGTGTCGGAAAGACCGCTCTTGCCGAGGGGCTCGCGCGGCGCATAGAGCTTGAGCCGGAGCGCGTGCCAAAGAGGCTTCGCGACAAGCAGATAGTCAATATCCAGATGAACTCTATTGTTGCCGGAACCATCTTCAGGGGCATGTTCGAGGACAGGATAGAGAAGATACTT
>JAJRYL010000346.1 GCA_024275855.1 Deltaproteobacteria bacterium | reverse complement strand
GGTCTGCATAAAACGGATAAAAAAATATTGGCGATTGATCTTGGCACAAACTCGGAGATACTGCTTAGCAACTCCGGGATACTGTCGGCTACCTCCGCGGCGGCCGGCCCCGCGTTCGAGGCCGGAGAAATCGGCTGCGGCATGGTCGCCGCGCCCGGCGCGATAGAAGGAATAGAGATAATCGACGAGCGCGTGGAACTTAAGGTAATAGCGGGCAGAGCGCCAAAAGGCATCTGCGGCTCCGGCCTTGTAGAAGGGGTCAGCGCGCTGATCAAGGCTAAAGTGGTACGTAAAAACGGACAGATGGCGGACTCCGATGAACTTGACAACAACATCAGCACCCGTATAAAGTCCGACGGTAACGAACTGCGCTTTCTCTTTTCAAAGACCCCGGCGGGTGAGGTTGCCCTTACGCAGACCGACATACGCTCGCTTCAGGTGGCAAAATCGGCCATACGCGCCGGCATCGCTATTTTACTTCGCCACGCGAAGCTTGAAAACTCCGAAATAGATACCGTCTATATCGCAGGCGCCTTCGGAAGCCATCTGCGTGTAGAACCTCTCACGGCCATTGGGCTTATAGACCCAACGTGGATAAAGAAAATTATTTTTGTCGGAGACGCCGCGCTCGACGGGGCGATACTTACGCTCAAAAAAGAGGCCCGAAGCGAGGTAGAAGAGATGGCGAAAGCCGGTAAATACCTCTCTTTGTCGGGCAGTTCCCATTTTCAACGCGATTTCATGAAATACATGGATTTTTAGCCCCCAAAGGTGTTATAAAGACTCCTCCTGTTTTAGTCGCACCCGGGCTTTTACCCGCACTCTTATCGGCGTAAAACTGGTAAGAGTACGGCAGTGTTGCGACTGCCCGGCACAGGCAACGGTACAAACAATCTTTACACAGGCGCATCTAAAAAAAGCCCGTGCCGTCCATACGGCAAAGAGGTTTTATATCTATAAAATTCTATTCGGGAAGGTTTGGGTTACTGCATTATGAAGAAGGTAAAAAGGGCTTTAATCAGCGTTACAGACAAAGAGGGTATTGTAGAGTTTGCTAAAAAGCTCTCCGGGTTAGGGGTTGAGATAATCTCTACGGGCGGAACGGGCGAGATGATACAGAGTGCCGGAGTAAACGTAATCCCTATCGCCTCCTACACCGGTTTTCCGGAAATGCTCGACGGCAGATTAAAGACCCTTCACCCCAAGATTCACGGCGGAATACTCGGCATGCGGGGCAATGAGAAGCACGAAAAAGAGATGAAGAACCACGACATACCGCCAATAGATATGGTGGTCGTTAACCTCTACGCCTTTGAGCGTACCGTGGCTAAAGGCTGCACACTCGCCGACGCGATAGAAAATATAGACATAGGCGGCCCGACAATGATCCGCGCGGCGGCAAAAAACTACACGGACGTTGCCGTGGTAACCGACCCACTGGACTACGCCTCTATACTCGAAGAGATGGAGGCCAAGGAGGGCGCCCTTAGCGAAAAGACACGCCTGAAACTCGCCAAAAAGGTCTTCGCCCTTACAGCGTCTTACGACGCGGCTATCTCCAATTACTTATCCAGCCTGCCCGGCATTCCCGACGTTGAAGAGCGCAAGACCTTTCCGGACACCTGCACGCTTCAGTTCACCAAGATTCAGGATCTTCGTTACGGCGAGAACCCGCACCAGAAGGCCGCCTTCTACGCAAGTTCAGGCACCGGGCTCGCCGGAGCGAAACAGCTTAACGGCAAAGCGCTTTCGTTCAATAACATACTCGACGTAAACGCCGCGCTCTCTATTGCCGGCGAGTTTTCCGAGCCTGCCGTGGTTATAATAAAGCACAACAACCCGTGCGGCGCCGCCGTCTCTACCGACTCCGTTCTCGACGCGTACAACCGGGCACTTAAGTGCGACAGCACATCGGCCTTTGGCGGCATAGTCGGAATAAACAGAGCGGTTACCGTAGACGTAGCCGAAGAGCTTGTCAAGATCTTCTTAGAGGCCGTTATAGCGCCGGGTTTCGAGCCCGCGGCGCTCGAAATTCTAAAGAGCAAAAAGAACCTGCGGATAATGGAGGCCGGAGTTATAGAGCCGGCAAAAGAGGCGGCCTCGCTTGCGGAGTACGATATTAAAAGGGTCTCCGGCGGCCTGCTCTTCCAGTCGCTCGACACGGGCAGCGCATCCGAACTAAAGACCGTAACAGAGAGAGGGCCGAGCGAAGCGGAGCTGAAAGACCTGCTCTTCGCGTGGAATATAGGCCGCCACGTAAAGAGCAACGCCATAATACTCGCCTCCGGGTCGAGCACCATAGGCGTAGGGGCCGGACAGATGTCACGCATAGACTCAACTCAGGTAGCGTTTATGAAGGCTAACAACGCCGGGCTTCCGGTAAAGGGAAGCGTACTCGCCTCAGACGCCTTCTTTCCCTTCAGAGACAACGTAGACCTTGCCGCCGAAAAGGGTGTAACGGCTATAATTCAGCCCGGCGGCTCCATTAGAGACGAGGAGGTAATAGCGGCGGCCAACGAGCACGGTATAGCCATGTTATTTACCGGAATCAGACACTTCAGGCACTAAACCGAAGAACGGACAAATATCAAAATAAGAGATACACTCTATTATTAAGACTCAGACAAGGATATTTAATGAAGGTACTGATAGTGGGCGCAGGAGGCAGAGAGCACGCCATGGCCTGGAAGCTCTCAAAGAGCGGAAGGGTCGGCAAGATTTTCATAGCTCCGGGAAACGCAGGAACCTCCGAAGTAGGGGTTAACGTCGATATAACGGTAGACGACATACCGGGGCTTATAAAGTTTGCGGAGAGCAACAGGGTTGACCTGACTGTGGTCGGCCCCGAGTTACCGCTTACACTCGGCATAGTGGACGAATTCAGGAAAGCCGGCTTACGGGTCTTTGGCCCTGACAGGCGCGCAGCGGAGCTTGAGGGCTCCAAAGCGTTCTGCAAAGACCTGCTTAGAAAGTACAACATACCGAGCGCTGAGTACGAAAAGTTTACGGACGCGGCAACCGCCAGAGAGTACCTTAAGACCGCCGCATTGCCGCTTGTTATAAAGGCCGACGGCCTTGCCGCAGGCAAGGGCGTAATAATCTGCCGGACACAGGAAGAGGCGGAGCGCGCAATATCGCTCTTTATGGAAGAGCGCGCCTTTGGCAACGCCGGAGAGACCGTTATCGTCGAGGAGTTTCTCGAAGGCGAAGAGGTCTCGATACTCGCTATTACCGACGGCACCACCATAATACCGCTCGCCCCCGCACAGGACCACAAGGCCGTCTTCGACGGAGACAAAGGGCCCAACACTGGCGGAATGGGCGCGTACTCTCCCGCCCCCGTGCTTACCCCGGCTATGGAGGCCGATATATTAGAGAACATATTAGAGCCGACCATACAGGCTATGGAGGACGAAGACAGGCTCTATACGGGGGTTCTTTACGCCGGGCTGATGATAAAGAACGGCAAAGCCAAGGTGCTCGAATATAACTGCCGCTTTGGCGACCCGGAGACCCAGCCTGTACTTATGCGTCTCGAAAATGACCTCTTCGAGGTACTTCTTGCCGCTACAGAAGAAGAACTTGACGAGGTCAGCCTGTCGTGGAGCAACAACTCCGCCGTCTGCGTTGTACTTGCCTCCGCCGGATACCCTGAGAAGTACGAAACAGGCAAAAAAATTTCCGGCCTTGAAAAGCTCTCCGGCAGAACCGACGTAATCGCCTTTCACGCCGGCACCAAAAAAGTAGACGGTGAAGTCGTAACGGCAGGCGGACGTGTCCTTGGAATAACGGCCCTTGCTGCCTCAACCGTAGATGCTATTTCCAAGGCGTACAGCGCGGTAGAGAGTATAGAGTGGGACGGAGTCTACTACCGTACGGATATCGGCGCAAAGGCAATACAGAAAATATAGGGGAAACCCGAAAGGAAGAGTCTTATGGCGACCAAACCGCTTGTTGGCGTACTGATGGGAAGCGACTCCGATTTAAACGTAATGGGCGAGGCCGCCTCTATGCTCAAAGAACTCGGCATACCTTTCGAGATGACCGTAAGCTCAGCGCACAGAACCCCGGCACGAACGGCCGAGTACGCCAAAAACGCCGAGCGGCGCGGAGTACGGGTTATAATAGCCGGAGCTGGCAGCGCAGCGCACCTTGCCGGTTTTATCGCCGCCGAGTCCACCCTGCCCGTAATAGGCGTGCCGATCGACTCGAGCCCTTTAAACGGTATGGACGCGCTGCTCGCTACCGTGCAGATGCCCGGC
>JAJRYL010000345.1 GCA_024275855.1 Deltaproteobacteria bacterium | reverse complement strand
TTTATCGTTATATTCAACTCAGCGGGCACAAGCTTGGCAATGCGGTCTACGTCCGCGTAAGGCATGTCGAGCACCCGGCCTACGTCTCTTAAGCAGGCCCGCGCGCGCATAAGACCGAACGTGATAATCTGCGTTACGTTCTCGGCGCCGTAGAGTCTGGTTACGTACTTTATTACCTCTTCGCGCCTTTCGTAACAGAAGTCTATGTCTATGTCGGGCAGACTTATCCTGTCCGGGTTCAGAAAACGCTCAAAGAGCAGATTGTACGTTATGGGGTCTATGTTCGTTATGCCGAGCGAGTACGCCACGAGCGAACCCGCGGCAGAGCCCCTGCCCGGCCCTACCGGTATATCGATACTGCGGGCGTAGTCTATAAAGTCGGCGACTATAAGAAAGTAACCGGGAAAACCCATGCCCTTTATGACCTTAAGCTCCTTGTCGAGCCGGTCGTAGTAGTTCCACTTTATCGGCTCAATATCCTCGCCTCGCTCTACCATTACGGCAAAACGGGCCTCTAACCCCTCTTTGGCCTTCTCTACTATAATATCGTCGAGCGTCTTACCCTCGGGCGCCGGATACTCCGGCATGTGGGTATCGTTCAGTTTCATTTCAAGGTTGCAACGTTCGGCTATCTCTACCGTATTCGCTATCGCCTCGGGCAAATCTTTAAAGGCCTCTGTCATCTCCTCCGGGCTTTTGAAGTAGAAGTGGTCAGTTGAAAAACGCATTCTGTTGGTTGCGTTTACCGTGGTACCCGTCTGAATGCAGAGCAGAATATCGTGAATCCGCGCGTCTTCCCTTTTCAGGTAGTGGCAGTCGTTTGTGGCGACAAAAGGGATATTGAGCTTTCTGCCTATCTCTATCAGTCCGGCGTTAACCTTCTCCTGCTCCTCTATGCCGTTGTGCTGAAGCTCTAAAAAGAAACGCCTGTCGGGAAATATCTCCTTGAACCCGGCGGCGATTATCTCAGCCTCTTTCTTTAAACCGCGAGAGTAATTGTAGGCCACCTCGCCGTGCAGGCACGCGCTAAGCGCTATCAGCCCGTCGCTGCACTCACGCAGAATCTCTTTGTCTATGCGCGGTTTATAGTAAAAACCATCTATATAAGCGGTTGAGATAAGTTTGCAGAGGTTTGTGTAACCAATGTCGTTCATTACGAGCAGAATAAGGTGGTACGAATTGGTATCGAGCAGGCCTCTCGGACGCGGTGTCTTGTCGGTTCTGTCGCCCGGGGCAACGTAAACCTCGCAGCCGATTATCGGTTTAACGCCGTTTTTCATGGCGAGTTCGTAGAACTCCACTGCGCCGAAGATGTTGCCGTGGTCCGTTATTGCGACAGCGGGCATCTTCATCTCGCGCGCGGTCTTAACCAACGCCTCGGGGCGTATAGCGCCGTCGAGAAGAGAGTACTGGGAGTGGGTATGAAGGTGTACGAAGTTTGAGTGATGCATGCCTTTTAAGATAGCACAAAAAGAGCAAAGTGAACAGAAGTTGTAGTGAGAAAAACCGTTAAAAAGAATTTGAAAATAGCGGAGCGATAAAGCAGAAGTACTTAAGTATCTGTTCTACCGGTCGTCGCGGTTCGTAGGGTGGCAACGCCACAATTCTGTCATGCTGAAACAAGATTTCAGCAGGCTGG
>JAJRYL010000344.1 GCA_024275855.1 Deltaproteobacteria bacterium | reverse complement strand
TGTTCTGATATCCGTGGCCATGGAGTTGAAGGCCGCGCTCAGTATTCCAATTTCATCGGAGGTCTCAACGGGAATAGTAATGTCGTACTTACCCTTCGCGATTTCCTCTGCGGCAACCGAGAGGTTGCGAAGGCGCAGGACGATATTTTTGAAAAAGAGGTAGAAGGAGAGAATGATTAAACCGGTGGCGATTCCGGCGGCGATAAAGGCGCTGCGTTTCATGTCGTTAATAGTTAAAAAGGCCTCGTCCGCATCGTACTCCACAAGCAGCACCCACCCGAGCGACTTCATGCACATGGAGGCACCGGCGACCTCGACCCCTCGGTAGTTCTTATAAAACCCGGTAAAATCGGTTCCCGTGTTGAGGCATTTTGTTACAGGCTGCGTATTTACTTTCTGGCGCATTACGGTAGAGTTTACAAAGAGCGAGTTGGTGAGCATAGTTCCGTCCATGTTGACAACGTACGCCTCCATTGTTTTGCGTGTCGGGCGTTGCGGTACCATTGAGCCTGCGGCCCTTGTGTACTCGCCGGAGAGAACGGAGTTTAAGTCGGAGAGCATTATACTGTTTGTAAGCACGCCGATTGTCTTGCCGTCTTTTCTGCTTTTAATCGGTGTTGAGATATCGAGTTGCGGGGCGGTTGTTTTTTTTGTAAATACCTCTGTCGCAACAGTATTGTAAAGCCCCTTTTTGAAAGATGAGTTAGCGGCCTCGTTCGTTCCGACAACGGAGAGGTCCGTAGAGGCTACGATAAGTCCGTTTTTTGCTGTTATTCGAATAGAGAGCAGTTGTTCGTCGAGCGTCATTTTGTTCTTTTTCAGGTGCGCGCTCAGCGGTTTGGCCGAGTGCCTTTTAGACCTGTTAAGCGCAGCGAGCTCGTCGCGTATATAACCGTCTGATGCGAAATCTACCGCCCGTTTTTTTGAAATATCCAAAAACTGGTATACAAGCCCCTCGTACGCCTCGGCAAGAACGGTTATGTCGTTCTGAATATACTTTTTAAGGTGGCCTTTGTTGTTGTAGTAGGAGTAGACGAAGGTTATTACTACCGGCAGCAGGATAATACAGACTGCGAGCATGATCTTTCGGGTTAGTGAAAAGAGAATTTTATCCACGTGGGGCGCTCTTTATTATTATATCCGTAAGGCGCGAAAGCCGCTGAGGCTGTTGCCGGTACCGCTATCGTACGCTTATTACGGACATGCGTTTACGTGCCGAGGTATTGCGCCTTTTTTACAAGCGCAAGTCTTAAAAAACGGTATAGATGTCTTCATATTTATATCGACCGCTTAGCCGGATATCTTTAGTCTTATTAAGGGCAGGCGGCCTGTAATAGTCGGGTTGTTTTTAGATTCAGGTATTGAAAAAGGGGCGTAAAATAGTACGCAATGGCAATTTAAGAGCCGGTATTTACAAGCCTTGTTTGCCGGGCGAAGCGCGCAGAGGAGGGGGGGAGTGAGGTTTATAAAAGTCGTAACGTGGCTGTTTAAGGGAGTTTTACAGGCTAAAAGCTATAGCGTGCTCTTAGGTAGAGATTATTATTACCCTCTAACGAACCGAACTGGGTGTGGTCTTTATTGCCCGAGAAAATGTTTGCGCCAAGCGTAATTTTAAGGGCGTCGTTAGCCTTGTAACCGATTGAGGGTCTTAGATAAGTGTCTTCGTCGGTGGGGCTGTAGAAGATAAAGAGGTTGGCGTCTACTGTCTGCGCGCGCAAAAGCTGAGTGAGGCGCAGTGTAAGCAGGTGGCGCAGTTCGTCCTGCGCGGGTGAGCCGGAGAGCAGGTTCGCCTTGTAGGCCTTAAAATCGAGCATCTGTTCTATCTGGTACTGCGCCCCGGCCTTAAGGTCGTTGCCGAGGTCTCTGGTATAACCGGCAAGGTACTTTACGCTTGAGTTCTCTATACTGTTGTCAGTACCGCCTGTATCGTCGCGCGAGTCGTAGTAACCGACTTCGAAGCTGCCTATACCTCCGGCTACCGGGCCTCTCAGGCTCGCCCCGTATACCCGGAGGCGAGGGTAGGTGAAGAGCCGGTTGGTTGCGTCGAGTGTCTGGCGGGGTTCCTTGTAAAAGCCTTTAAAGAGGTATATGGCCGCCTCGTAGCTCTTAATTGTTTTGTAAAGACGCAGGGATAGCTCTGCGTTGTTAACTGTTTTAGCCGGTTTTATAAGTTTTCTTGTGGACTCGAAACCGATGATTTTATCCGTCAGGCCATCGTAAAAGGAGAGCCGCCTGCCGCTTATGCTCTTGTTAGGCTCGAACTGCGGTATTATAACAAGGTCGAACGATATCGAGTCGCGGAAGTACCACAATCTGATAGCGTTGCTCGGTCTTTTAAGGTACTCGGTGGCGCGCCCGGTAAAGAAAGAGATATAATCTTTAGGGAAAAGATCGTTTATGAAGAGCAGGTCTCCGGTGCCCCATGTAAGGATCTGCCGCCCTATCTTTATATCTATCGAAGGCACGGGGCTGATAAAGAGGTTAAGGTCTCTAACCTCGGTAGATAGCTCCTCTTTATATCCGTCATATAAAAGCTCGCCCTTTAAGGAAAGCTCGCCGCCGTACTCTTCGGTTAAGGCCGGGAAGTAGCGGTACTTTAACTGAAGCCGGGTTTCGGCCATGTTGTAGTCGTTCTTTTCGGCCCGCTCGTCTCCGAACTTGGCCCCCGCCGCTACCTCTGCAAAACCGTGCAGGTCGCCTGCTATGGCCGGTGCGCTCCAAAGAGCGCCAAAGAGAGGGGTTAGCGCAAAGGCAAAAAAGAGCGACAGAACCGCCATTTTTTTATGTCTGACCCTGCTCTTATCTGTAGAAAAGATATTCATACACTCGACCTTCGACGGTAATAACCGACCCGTTTTTTTTGTACTTAACTTCATGTATAATGTCTGTTAAAACCCGTACTTAACAGAGGTATTACCTGATCCAGCGTCGCTGGGGTCTTCTAAGGTAGCGCTCGTCGAAAATCTTCTCGTTAAGCCCGATGTTATACTTTATATCGGAAAACTCTATTATTGTGTGTCCCCTGCCCTTTACATCAACTCTGCCCCTTACCACGGTTGGAATGCCGTCTATGGTCTCTATCTTTTCAGAGGTCATGGTCTTGTAAAGTTTGCCGCCTTTGTCGTAGTACTCGCCTTTTAGCGGCAGAAAGTTGTTGGCGTCTATCCAGACCTTGTAGTACGAAAACTCTACAAGGTCGGCGTCTTTCGGGCTGTTCTTTATTACGTAAGTATTTTTTCCGTTCAGTACTTCGGTGCCTAACAGCTCGTGCGAGTCGTCGCCCGTAGAGCGCCCGGAGACATCTTCGTAGGTAGAGTGGGAACCGGCGAAACTCGACCTTTTGTTCTTTGCCGATACCCGTTTAACAAGATCGACCGCAGGAATGTAGAGCCATCTGTCGTCGTCTTTATCGATATTTTTCCAGACCATGAAGACCATGCCCTCTACGTCCGCCGGAGTGCGGAAGTAGACGTAAAACTTCTGTTCCGCCCCCTCTTTAACATCGAGGCGCAGTATTGAGAACTCGCGCAAACGCACCCTGTTTGCGGCGTCCGTAATGGTCATCTTAACCTTTGCGGAGCCGTCTTTACCGGCGTAGTAGTAGGCACTGTTCGATTTTTCTACAATTTCGTCGGCACTTAGCCCCGCTCCGTTCGCGTTTGCGGGTTTCAACGAAAAGAGTGAGAGCGTAAAGAGCAGGCCGATCAGGACGTACAGACTTAAGAGCCTGCTGCCTTCCTCCTTTTTATTCAAGTCGGTTGTCACGGGTATGTTGGCAGTTACTGTCTTTTTATCTATTATTTTCATTATATCTTCTCCAACGGTTGATGATTTATATATAATTATGCCAGTTTTAGCGGTCTCTTTAGTAGGTTCATAAGAGCCGGAAGCAGTATGAGCGTAGTTGTACCGCTTATGGCCATAATAGCTGCAAAGAAGAAACCGACCGTCTGGTACGGCACAAGGGGCGAGAAGAAGAGCGGTACAAAACCGAGAGAGATAACTATCATGTTCCTTATTATAGCGCGTACCGGCTCGTCAAAGACCTTTTGCGTGGTCTGCGCCCAGTCTTCGCACTCTGATCTCAACTGCCGGGTACGTTGTATAAAGTGAATAGCGAAGTCTATGGAGATGCCGAGCGTCAGCGCGGAGAGCACGGCGATAGGCATGTCGTAAAACTTGCCGGCATAACCGATTAAACCGTAAATAAGGGCTACGGTGAGGGTTAGCGGTATCATAGAGAGCAGACCGATCAACGGCGAGCGGAAGAGCAGCGCCATAACAAAAAAGACCGCTACTGCGCCGGAGCCTAAAGATTTCAACATACCAAAGACCATCTTGTCCTGCCATACGACGTTTAAGTATGTGAGGCCCGCCCAGTTGGTCTTTATATTGAACGGCGGCGGATTTTTATCGAAATAAGCGGCTGCGGCGGTCTCTACCCGCTTCATCTCTTTATTGTCGCCGCTCTTTAGCTGTACCCAGATATTCGCCTTTGCGTAATCGGGGTCTACAAGGTGGTAGAGGTCGTCCGGGTTGCCCGACATTTCGTAAAGAAAGAGGTACTGCGCTACCTCTTTCGGGGTTCCGGGCACGGAGAATTTTTCTTCCGCCTTGTCGTTGAGTTCGTACGACACTTTTTTAACTACGTCCGTTATAGAGGTGGTTTTACCCACCACGTCTATCTCCGTCAGGTATTTTTGCAGGTCTTCTATATACTTAAGGGCAAGTGGCTTTTTCATTACCCCTGGTTCGGGCGCGCTCAGCACGAGGTACGATATATAGGTGCCGCCAAAGTGGGTATTGAGCACACGCTCTGCGACACGAATCGGGTGGTTGTACTTAAACCAGCGCGTGGGGTTGTCGTTTACCTCTGTCTTTGTTATTCCAAAGAGCGATACGGCGAAGATTATAATCGATACAAAGACGATTTTTTTCGAGTGGTTAAGAGCGAAAGCGCCGAGCCCGGCCTGAAACCTCTTAAGCCCGGCGGAAGCACCCTTTGCCGCGCCGAATTTCTTTAAGGTAGAGTCTGGCAGCAGCACGACAAAGACCGGAATAAAGATAACCGTTATCAGCCACGCCGCCCCGATACCGAGCGCTACAAAGGCGCCAAATACCCT